>JBILOD010000076.1:0-10910 GCA_044374645.1 Pseudobdellovibrionaceae bacterium
AATAATGAATTTTCCTAGGGCCTTAAAAACATGAGCATCCCGATAAAAACTTGTCTCGTTGTTTGTCGCCAGGTCAAGCAGCAAGTTCTTAAACGATCCTTCAATTGAAAGTCGGGCCTTATTGTAGAGCTCGCCAATATCCTTTAGTCCGAGTTGGTGCGATATATCTCGAAGTCGATGCTCAAGCTGAAAGTAGTTGGTGTCAGTATAGACAATTCCAACCTGACTTTCGATGTAATCTGCAAAAAATTTTAATATGATATTGTCCGTCACATTGGGCCTCATCCTAATACGGCTTGCATTTTTTCAACCAAGATTTCTTTTGTGAACGGCTTCATAACATACTCAGCGACACCCGCATTTAGCATTTGGCTAATGTTTTCTGCTGAGTTTTTCGATGTGAGCATTATGACAGGGATGAAAATTCCAAGCTTTTTGAGTTCTTCCAAAGTTTCGGGACCCGTTTTGTTTGGCATCTCCCAATCTAAAAAGATCAGTTGAAACCCCGGATTTCCACTCTTGAATAGTTCAATGGCTTGCTCACCGTCGAAGGCAGAAGAGATATCTTGGCTGACGTCGCTCAAACACTGTTTAAGAAATGCATGAACGGACTTAGAATCATCAACGCACAGAATTTTGAGCCCCATAGTTAATCTCCCTTAAGCCACCGTCAGTTGATTGTTGAGTTCGTAAAAAAATCTTTGGGTGGCGGGATTCTTCCAGAAAACTTCTTCCGACCCATCTCTAATCAGGGCTTCTTTAAGCGAAGCGCAAAAATTAAAGGATTTTTCAATAGCGGGTATTAATCTATCCGTAATGTGATGTGCATTTGGCTGACCAGATCTGAGTTCCTTTAAAATGGCGGAGTCCATGAGGGAGCAGACCCTATCTATGACAGGAGTCTTAGCCGCTCTAGCTAGGCCCCGCAGGGTATGGACATTGCGCAAAACATCCTGAAAAAACTCGACCACCAAATCCTTATTAGAGGCATTTTGTTTTATCAGCTGTAAAACATTAAAGGTCTCACTGAGCCTATTCGGAGTCAGGGCATTTTCGATTTCGGCACAAAAAGTTGATTCAACTTTGTGGAATTGAAATGTATCTGCATCCGAAGTTTCTTTGGTTGTGGTTTTGGGTGCCATGACCGAAGGAATATTGGTAGGCGCTTTGGCCGTTGACAAGAATTCATCCAGCCCATGAACGAGATCCTTAACTCCAGCAGACCCATTTTTCAGAAGCAGACTTGAAAGCGGCACTTGATGCCTTTTTAGCTCTTGTTCGAGCTGCTGGTACTTCTCCTGAGTTAGAATGCCTGATTGCTTTCCTGCTGAAATGAAATCGAGACTGTGATCTTGCTGATAGCCAAAGACCTTAATCATTTCCTCGGGGGAAAGAACTTTCTTATCATAGGCGATTTGTGCAGCAAGAGGTTGCTTATGGGTTTGTTCTAGTAACGCTTTGACAAGGTTTTCTGCCGACACAATTTGTTTTTCGACTAAATACTCACCGAAATATTTCATAAGATAGCCCTCACAAGCCCTTCAGGATGTAGTTAAGTTGTTGAGTAATAAATTCGAGATTTCCAATTTCATCGTAAGCGCCACATTCAAAAACAGCTCCAGGCATTCCAAAAACCGTCGAGCTTTCCTTGTTCTGGATGATTATACCACCGTTGACTTCTTTGATTGTTTTGGCTCCGTCGCATCCATCCTCTCCCATTCCTGTCAGAACCAAACCGAGGCACTTTGATTTATAGACTTCAGCAGCAGTTTCAAATAGAAAGTCAGCGGCGGGGCGCACTGAGTTTCTTTGCCCGTCCTGACTCGTTCTCATCACGATATTCTCACCAAGCCTATGGAGGCGCAGGTGAAAGTCCCCTGGAGCAACATAGATATTATTTGGATTCACAAAATCGCCATTGACGGCTTCTTTTGTGGGAACGCCAGTAAGTTCGTTGAGGCGTCGAGCCAGGATTTGCGTGAATACAGGCGGCATATGCTGGGCAATAAATACCGGTAGTTTATAAGGGCCTTGAATTTTCGATAAAATCGCTTCTAAGGCCGTGGGTCCTCCCGTCGAACTGGCAATCACTAGCGCTTCGGGCGAGTAGCTGCGAATAGGACGTTTGAGGTAAATCACTGGGCCAGGGGGGGGCGACGTGTCCAAAGATTGAACCCTAGGCATTTCGGCTTTGATTTGCTGAGGTTCTTTGAGACTTTGAAGTCTTTGATCAGTAAACTGTAACACTTTTGGTAAGAGGGCCAACTTCACCGATTCCAGAGCGGATTCAAAATTAAGGCTGTCACCAGAGGGTTTTGCAACCACATCATCAGCACCTTCGCGCAGTGCCTCCAAGGCTTTTTCCGCTCCGCGGAGTGTCTGAGACGAAAAAACAATAACCTTAATCTTATTATTTTGGGCTCTAAGTGCTTTGAGAGTCTCCATTCCATCCATCTCAGGCATTTCCATGTCGAGAGTGATGAGATCAATGGGCATTTGGCTCAAGCGTTGTAGAGCAATTCGCCCATTGGGTGCTGTTCCAGCAACTTCAATGCCGGGCGCAGCACTCAATGCGCTGGTGATTTGAGTTCTAAATACCACGGAGTCATCAACTACCAATACTCTCATAAGCCTCATTGCAGTGGGGACGACCGAGGTCATCCCCAACGATCATAAAATGTTTTACATCTTCACATTCTTAACAAGGTCTCTTAGGCTCTCTGCTAGCTGCGAAAGACTTCGGGCCGCTTCCAGTGTCTGTCCTGCGCCACTGGCACTTTGCTTAGCTGCAGCATTCACATTCTTCACAATGTCAGCGATGCCCTCAACTCCACGATTCGATTCTTTCACAACGCGAGCCACTTCGTTCGCTGTTGCGGTTTGTTCTTCAACCGCTGCAGCGATCGCCACTGAAATACCATTCAATTTTTCAATCACTGTGGAGATGCCGTTGATGGCAGAGACTGCGTCTTTAGTGTCACCTTGAATCGCATTGATTCGATTGGTGATGTCTTCGGTTGCCTTCGCAGTTTGCTTCGCCAGTTCCTTCACTTCGTTAGCAACGACAGCGAAACCTTTTCCAGCATCACCAGCCCGTGCCGCTTCAATTGTGGCATTGAGAGCGAGAAGGTTGGTTTGTTGTGCGATCGAGCTGATCACTTTGATCACATTCCCAATCTCTTGCGAGCTAGTACCCAATTGCGTGATTGTGACATTGGTGTCTTGGGCTCGTTTCATAGTGTCTTTGGAAATATTGGCTGCTTCTGAAGTGTTACGCGCAATCTCTTTAATCGAGGCTACCAGCTCTTCAGTGTTTGTTGCCACAACCTGGACTCCATTGGAAACGGTTTGGGTGTTTGTTGCTGCTGTGGCGCTTTGATCCGAAGTCATTGTCGCATTGCTAGTGAGTTGGCGTGCTGTTGCGCTCAATTCATCGGCGGCGGCTGCTAGTTGACTCGAAGTCTCCTCAAGCGACTGTAGGAGCGTCACTTTATCTGTGATAATTTCCCAAGTGAGCATAGGACCAACGTAGCGTTTATCTTTGTCAAGCATCGCGGTCACATTCAGGTGAAGCGTCTCTGGTCCGAGGCGGATTTTTGCTGTGTGAGGCAAATTTCGGTCGTCCGAGAGAATTTTGCGTTGGTGCTCTGGATTTTTATGGAAGATATCGATTGACTCACCCATGAGTTTATCAACTGTCTTTGGCAAATACTTTTCTAGTGTTTTCAACGTCTGACGGCTCTTTGGATTGAGATAGACAAGTTTATTATCGAGGTCTGCAGCCATAACGTTAAAAGGAGCGTTTTCCATCATTGAAAAGATGCGTGCCAGTTCGTTTTCGGTTCGGATTTTTTCAGTGACCACTTCCCATGTGACCATATCACCAATGTATTCGCCAGCACCACTTTTAATGGCGACCACATTCAATTCAAGTTTTTCTGGGCCTAATTGAATAATTGCATGGTGGGGAAGATTCTTTTCATTGGCCAAAATACGACGAATATTATCAGGATTACGATGGAAGATATCGATATTTGATCCCAAAACGCGTTCAGGTTCGACGGGGAGGACTTTACGTAAACGCTTAAAAGTCTCGAAACTTCTATGGTTCATATAGCGAATGACAAAAGTGAGATCGCAGTACATGACGTTGTAAGGAAGGGTATCAATCAAATTGATAACCTCTTCGATAGAATTAAACGGATGAGTAGGGTTTGTTAACTTGACCGACTCTAACATAAAATATCCTCCATGGTTTTTATTTATTTAAAACATCAACAATTTTTTTAACTTCAATAATACTCAGTAGGCTTCCCGGAATCTTATAGACCCCTTGCATGAAGCGCCCGACACTCTGGGTGATAGTCTCCGGCGTAGGCTCGAAATTTGAGTCATCAACCTCAATAACATCGCCTATTTGATCAACAAGGAGTGAGAGAAGCATACCCTCGCCCTTACAAACCACATTCATCGGTTCTAAGGCCTGCTGGTTCTCCTTCAGGTCAAAAAGTTCACGCAGCCCAACGGCCGTGGCAATCTGCCCGCGGAGATTAATGAGGCCATGAACAAAAGTAGGAGCAAGAGGGACTTTCGTCGCATTCATCATCTTGGTGATTTCTTGGACGCTAATGACATCAATGCCATACAGGCGTCCCGAAACAAGAAAAGTGGAAAATTGTCTAGTGCTCATAAGGCATTACCTCCAAGTTGATCTCTGATAGCATCAACGAGCTGATCGGCTTTGAGTTTTTCTAGGTATTGATTGAACCCACACGCGAGACCCCTCTGCACATCGACCTCCTTAAAACGAGTGGTTAGTGCAATCATGGGAATCTTGCCCCATTGGGAATCGCCTCGAATATTTGTGGCTAAGTCAAAGCCATTCATATTGGGCATTTCAATGTCAGAAAGCACCAGATCAAAATGGCCGGGAGGCGATTGTCGTAGAATCTTTAGGGCCGCTTCGCCATCGAGAGCATGAGTGACTTCAATATTCAAGTCCGTAAGAACCTTCTGCACGAGTTTGAAAAAGAAGGGCGTATCTTCTGCCAGTAAAACACGTGGCGGTTTTTTAAATTTGAAATGGGAATTATTGGCGCGAGCGCTTATCGGGGCCCCGGTTTCTCCACCAATGACGGTCTCAATGATTCCCAAGACATCAACTATGGTCGCGATATGGTCACCGACAACGATGTTGCCAAGCACCCCGGGTGTTTCCTTTAGCGGCGCTTCAATATCTGAAGTGATACCTAGAACATCAAAGATTTGATTAACTTCAATACCAAAGTGTCGTCGACGTTTTGATACAACAATAACAGAGACTTTTTCACTTAGTGGAGTGGTTGGTTGTGGCTTCAGGTTTAGGAACTCGTTGAGGCTAATTAACGGTAAGATGGAATCTCGGTATTTCACGATCCGCTCTTTACCCGATGTTTCGATTTCGCCACGATCAAACTCTTCAAGACGCTGTACTAAAATGAGCGGGAGGCAGTACCGGCCAGGCCCATTGAGATTGAAAAAGAGCATTTCTTGATTTTCTCTGGTCGAACTTTTTAGTGCAGAAGCACCTGATTGAATCGAAACATCCTTCTTAGATGAATTCACTTGAATATTGGCTTTTTCAGCGACTCCAACAACATCTAGAATCAAGGATACGGTTCCATCACCCATTATCGTGGCACCAGAATACACATTCAGCCTTTTCAGAAATTGAGGGAGTGGTTTGACAACGATGTCGGCGGTATCACGAATTTCGTCCACGACTAAGCCGAAGGGATCACCATCGCCGGACAAGATCACGATATTTAAGATGCGTGATTCCAGGTTTGATAGTGGATGGGAAGCCCCTAGGCTGAGAACTTTGTTGATAAATACTAGTGGTAACAGCTGACCCCTTAATCTGAAAATGGGTTGGCCTTGGAGGTACTCAATTTTTGGCCCATCACCGTCCATATCGATTCTCACCAGCTCCTGGAGTTTAACTTGCGGAATGGCAAAGCACTGTTGACCCGAGTTTACGATCATTGCTGGAACAATCGCCAATGTGAGTGGGATGCGTAGTCGGATCGTTGTGCCTTTATCCATTTCCGTGGTCAGGTCAACATGGCCACCAGCCTTTTCGATATTAGTTTTGACAACATCCATTCCAACGCCACGACCCGAAATTGCGCTGACCTGGTCTGCCGTTGAAAAGCCGGGGGCGAAAATGAGTTGTGCAATCTCTCGGTCCGTGAGTTGATTGGATCTCTCTGGAGGCACAATTTTTTTTTCAATCGCTTTTGCGAGAATCTTGGGAAGATTCAAACCTCTCCCATCATCCGCGATTTCAATGACCACCTGACCACCCTCGTGAAAAGCTCTTACAATCACATGGCCAGTTTGGTTTTTGCCAGTCTTGCTCCGTTCTTCGGGGGACTCGATCCCGTGATCACAACTATTTCTGATAATATGGGTGAGTGGGTCTTTGATCGCTTCTAGGAGCCCTTTGTCGAGTTCTGTTTCTGCGCCACGCACAGAAAACTCAATTTGTTTTCCAAGTTCACGAGAAATATCTCTTACCACTCGTTGGAACTTTGTCAAAACACTGCCAATAGGTTGCATCCGAGTTTTCATGACGTCTTCTTGCAATTCTGAGGTAACGAGATCCAGACGTTGACTCAGATTTTGGAAGGCATAGTCGTCGTTTTTATGACTATACTGCAGAACTTGATTGCGGACGAGCACCATTTCACCAACTAAATTCATAAGTCGATCCAGTAGGCCGATTTGTACTCTTATCGTAGACGTTTCATTTCCGACAGCGTCTGCGGTGTCTGCTTCTGCTTTAGGTCGATTGTCGATTGGGTTTTTTATATCCGATGACATCGGCATAGGTCTCTCCGTATTTGCCGTCTTGAGCGGAGCTCGTTCGTTGGAAATTAGGGGTGCCACAGGGGGTTGGGCGAGCACAATCGCTGGAGGAGATGTCTTAAGTCCATTGAGGGGCTGATTCAGTTCTTTAGTCAGGTCAGACTTAAGTCTAACCAAGTTTTCGAGAACGGGAGGAATATCTTTCACAAGGTGGTAATTGGCTTGAAACCCTTCCGTGGAAATTTCAATCAATTTGGTTATGACCAATTCAATTTCAGCACTGGTGGCTGGATCTTTTTTAAGATCATTCTCAGGTTTTTTCAAGATCCTATCTATGAGATCAAGACATGCATAGGCGCCATTGACGAGTTCACCACTGAGACTTATCCTTTTGCTGCGAATGGGCTCAAGAGAAGCCTCCAGAGCATGACCAATAAGGCCAATACCTTGAAATCCAAACAATTGGGCAGAACCTTTGAGGGTGTGAATGTCTCTATAGAGAGAGTCGATGATCTCATGTGAATAGCCAGTCGACTCCAGTTTAGCTAGGTGAGTGTTGACGCGAATAATGATTTCCTCAGCCTCTGAGAAAAATTCAGCCAATGCACTTTCTGGAATATTGTAAGACATAGAGACACCACTGCCTTTCAGAAGATATCGTAGAGCCTTGAACATCGCTTGATAACTAAAAATTATGTATACCCAGGTGATTAGGACTTTGTTCCGAGGAGTGGTTACCTTGGCCCGACTCCCATCTTATGTCCGTGCTGAAATATTTTATTTCGGACGATTAAGGCCTGGATTGGCTGATAGTCTGGATTAAAGATTTGCCGTTTCCTTTCTTTAAAACCACTTTAAAATAGCTAATAACGGGAGACTTTCTGTGACAAAAATCCATCTTTTAGAGGAAGAGATTGAGGAGTTTAAGATAGAAGCAGAGGAGCTTCTAGATGGCGCCGAAAGTTCCCTTTTGGATATTGATAAAGGTGGTGAAGTTTCCAAAAATTACGATTCTATTTTTCGTGCTTTTCACAGCGTGAAAGGTGCAGCTGGAATGTTGAATTGGGGTACTCTGCAGCACCACATGCGTTTGTTGGAGAATCATTTTCAACAGTGCAAAGAGAGTGACACCCTGTCAAAAACTCGGGTGACCTACTTTTTAGATGGTATCGATGCCTCAAGAAAGATTCTAAATATGGAAGAAATTCAATTCACATATGATCTTCCAAAAGATGTCGAGAAGACTGCGATCAATGGGGCGAAGAGTTTCTCGCAACCTATGGCTGTCAAATCCGCGCCGTCCAAAGGACCCATGTCTGTTGACCTTAAAAAGGTAAGAGTCCCGATTTTTGTTTTAGATGATGAGGCAGATATTGTTGAAATTCTAACGGAGATTCTGTCTGACAGTGGTTTCGAAGTCTTCGGATTTACCGATGCCTCAGAAGCACTAGCGGCGGTGACGGTGAAAAAGCCACAGGCATTTTTCTCAGATATGAATATGCCGACTTTGACAGGACTTGAGGTGGTTCATGCGCTTCACAAGATTGATCCAGATATTCCTGTTGTTTTTGTTAGCGCTCATTTAAGCAAAGAGATTCTTATCGAATCTCTGAGCTATGGAGTATACGGTGCCATTGAAAAACCCTTTAACGTGGAACAAATTCTTGCCATCGCTAAGAGTGCCACGCGAAGACATCAATTGGGACTGTTACTGAGTCGAAGTGTGAACTTTGTGATGTATCAGTTTTCTGCTTTAGATGAGTATCTTGTTGAGAAAGGGTTGCACGAGATTCGAGATATGATGGTTAAGGAAATGCAAGTCTTGCTCGATGTGCGCCGTGAGCTTCGAGAAGTCAGAGAAGTTCGCGTACATCGAAAGGTGAGAAAAGCTTCCTGATAGGGCCCTCCCATCGAATTACTCAGAAGACGGAATGGATGTTCACCTCCAACTCCTTCTGTCCATTGGACAGAGCAATAAAATTTTCCGGAAATGATGGAACGACGTAGTTTGGCTGCGTCGGCAAAAAATGTCATTTTTGATTCCTATACTCAAAGTCTGATTCCACCAGTGTCTAGTGTTAAAATGTGAAACAGATTGGTAACTCACTAAGATTCTTTTGGTATTTATACTAGGCAACAATCCGTGATACCGAACATTCAATCAGGGTGTATCATTCTGATATAGTGTTCGATTCAAGTTTAGGCGAGTCTCAAAATGTTCCATGGAATGGGAATTGAATTACCTAATCTTAGTTGATTCATCAATATTTGATTCAGAAACATTTGAGAAAATTGGCGGAGGAACCTAATGGATCGAAAAGTGGCACCAAAAAAGACGAAACTTAAAATTCTTCGTGGTAAGCGTAAGTCGAAAGACCATACCCCTGATATTCAACCTGATTACTTCGCTCGGTTTCGTTTTGATCGCAACGATTTAATTTATTTTCTAAAGGCATGTTCAGGTATGCCATATGCTCAGGAGCCTCTGGTGTATCAGTGTTTGGATGATCTTGGGTACTGGCACCTGGTTCGTTCCAATGAAATATTCGAATTTACACCGGAGCTTGAAAAGTCGATTCACCATCAATTTGACTTTCTGGAATCGAAATTCGATTACTTACCTGGCGATGTACTGCTTTGGGCTTCGCTCGGTGATGAGAGCCAACAACGATTTTTGGTACGTGTCATCGAGAAAATTGCAGAAGGAGACGATGAGCTCTTTCGCGTTGAAATTCTGGAGGGCGGTGCCACGTTTATTGTAAGTCGTTTTGAACTCGATTATTGGAATGCTACGGGTGGATCTTTGCCGGAGGACGCTCTCGTAGAAACTATCAGCTGGAATGATGATACAATATGGTTGAAGCGTCTAGGGGACTTTAAAGAATATATGACGGCCAAGAACTTTCGTTTTAATTTTGGAGTTTCACCAGACGAGATTGCCGCCCAACAAAAATATCTTTTATCAGAACTTGAAACGTTTTTCGGACTTTCTGAAGGACCCCTTAGGCAATCCAATTTGGGTATCGGATTCCTCGCATGTGGTCAAGGGGATCAACACGACAATGCTTTGGTGTGTGCATTTGTACTTCAAGCCTTAGGTCAGTGTTTTGGTATCTCCGCAAGGCTTTGGGGCAATGAAACCACGGCCGGCAAACATCCCAATTTACTTGTGATAACTTTGGGTAGGAAAAGCTCTGATTGGACCCCATGGTTGCATGCCTTGCAGAACCCTGAGGCTAAACCTATGCAACGCCCATTGAGTGAAGTCCTGCGTTTATTGTTGTGTCGTGGGCCTTTTGGCAAACCAGAGGCTGATCACCCGGTTAAGTCCTTTAGTAAGTCGCAAGATTTGGGCCTGATTGAATCCCATCATTTGCACACATGATTACTAAGGATACCACAAATTACTGACTTTCTTAGATTCTTTGGATAGATTGGTTGTCTATAAGGCGAGTGTGGAATCTCAATTGCGGGAGCGTGTAGAAGAATGGTTTCATTTGAGTTTTTGAATCGGTGGGATGCCCCAATTTCGATTTTTATTCAGCGAGTATTGAGTAGTCCTCAGCTGGATGGTTTTTTTCTTACGATCACTGATTTGCATAAGTTGGTTTGGTTTCAGTTTGGAGTGGTTTTTCCTCTTATTGTATGGTGGTTGTGGAAAGAGAAAAATCGCGGCCTGTACAAGTTACTTAGTTTAATCTCTATTCTAGCACTGATTGATGGATTTTGCGGTCAGATAGTCAAAAAGATATTCGCAAGACCGAGGCCATTTGCTGAATTTGCCGAAATTGTGCAAAAGAGTCCGGCGAGTGGCTTTAGTTTCGTTTCAAATCATGCTGCCAATATGGTAGGTTTTGCCGTCTTTTTTAGTGTATTCTACCCACGCTCAAAGTTTATTTGGTGGGCCTTTGCTTTACTGGTCGGATTTTCGAGAATATACAATGGAGTTCATTATGTTTCAGACATTCTTATTGGTGGTATGATTGGAGCATTTTTGAGTTTGATACTTTCTAGGTGGTCATTCCGAAAGATAGAAGCGGAGAAAAAATGAAGGTTTTATT
>JBILOD010000192.1:0-7300 GCA_044374645.1 Pseudobdellovibrionaceae bacterium
CCATCTCCGTAAGTATCGGATCTAACCCCGTCGTCGGTTCATCATAGAACATGATTTCCGGGTCTAGGGCCAGCGCGCGCGCGAGCCCCGTTCGTTTTTGCATCCCTCCGCTGATTTGGTTAGGAAGTTTATTAAAATGTTTTGGATCAAGCCCCACAAGGTGTAGTTTTTGTTTGGCTATCTCATGAATTTTTTCGTCCCCTAGCTCGCGGCGGTGTTCATAGAGCGGGAAACAAACATTTTCGATCACATTCATATCGTCAAACAAGGCGGCGCCCTGAAAGAGCACTCCAAAGCGACAGCGAATTCGAACCAATTCGTCGATGTTGAGCTTGGTGATTTCCTCTCCCAAAATCTTTAGCGAACCACTGGTCGGGCGATGTAAGCCGAGCATGTGTTTAATAAGGACGCTCTTACCCGTTCCAGAAAACCCAATGATGACAGTCAGACTGCCTCGAGGGATTTGGAGATTCATTCCATTGACTACGAATTCTTTGCCATCAAAAGTTTTCTTGAGGTCGGTGATTTCAATGGCGTAATCTGGACTGAGTGTGAAGTCATTCATCATTGGAGCCCCGATAAATTGTAGTAAATCCTAATCACGTTCGTCAAAAAGTAGTCCAGAATGATGATCATCACCATACTCTGAACAACCCCTTGGTTTGTGGCCTCTCCAACTCCCTTCGCTCCTCCGCTTGTATTAAAACCGCGGTAACTACAGATCACGGCAAAAATCAAACCAAACACCGTTGATTTAAATAAGCCTTCATTAATGTGGCGCGGATCAAGTATAGCCGCAATCTTCTCCCAAAAAATGGCTTCATCCAACTCCAATAAACTCACGCACAAAAAGTAGGTACCGACCATCGCCACAAAATCAAACACGGCCGTTAAAAGCGGCATACAAAAAACGGCAGCATAAATTCTCGGAGCAATGAGGTACTGGCGAGTGTTGATACCCATCACATCAAGAGCATCAATTTGCTCGCTCACGCGCATGGTGCCCAAACGGGCCGCCATGGCACCGCCTGCTCTCGCCGCGACAATGAGGCCCGTCAACACGGGGCCGAGTTCCCGCGTGATCCCTAGGGCCACCGTCGGCCCTACCATATTCACAGCATTAAAAAGTTTAAATCCCAGATAGATCTGAAAGGATAAGGCAAGACCCGTAAATAAACCGGTCAATGTGATGATAAATACCGACTGATTACCGATGAACTCCATATGCCGAATTAGCTCGGCCACCCGATAGGGCCGTTGAAAAGAGACTCGCATGGTACGATAGAAAAATATACCAATTTGACCAACCTCCTTGATCAGATTCGCAAAGGAATTCCAAATCCCCAATGTTACACTGTCTATCCAGTCCGCAACCTGTTGTACCACTCGGTCTTGCCTCACTTTGGGCGTCCATCACCTGGTCCCATCAATCACTTGCCGTGGAACCCGCTCTGAAACACCCGTCAAAAGTTCATAGGTTATGGTCTGCGCTGCACGAGCCAATTCACTCAGCGAAATATGGTTGCCCCACAACTCAACCTCATCCCCAATCGCAACATCTGCGACATCGGTGACCTCTATCATAAGGTAATCCATACAAACGATTCCGACTAGCGGAACAGTCTGTCCTCGAACAAAAACCTGACCTTTGTTCGATAAACTCCGAGGATATCCGTCGGCGTATCCAACTGGCAAAACCGCCACAACCGAATCCCTTGGCGCTACCCAATCGGCATTATAAGATACGGTTTGCCCTTTCGACACTTGCACCAAATGAACAATTTTTGTTTTGAGTGTCATAACCGGCTTCATCTGCCTAGACCAGGTGGTCTCTACGGCAGGGTACCCATAGAGTGTGATTCCTGGGCGCGCGCCAAAGTCATTGGGCAGTCGCTGTGTTTCGTGGTTCAGAAAAAAACTATCGGAATTGAACAAATGTTTGCTGGGAACTTTGCCATATTGGCTTTCCCACTGCGCAAGGATCGACTGAAATCGTTGAATCTGTTGTTCCGAATGGCCACCTTCCAGCCCAAAATCGTCCGCTTTTAGAAAATGGGTACAAAAGGCCTGAACACGTAAAATTGGACTCTCACTGAGAATTTGAGCCACCCAGGGAATATCGGGAGCTGCAAATCCCAACCGATTCATGCCTGTGTCCCACTTAATATGAATTTCACCCCAAAATCGATAAGCTACCAAATCAAGCAAAAACTGTTTATCCCCAACCACCGGAGTAAAACTCAACTCTTGGGCCATGGGAATATCCGTATGTGTAAACGGACCCAAAATTAATATGGCTCCGCGAAACCCAGCGGCACGAACTTCTACCGCTTCTTCCAACAACGCCACAGCCACTTGCTGAACACCGACATTCTGCAGGGTTCGCGCCACGGTCGCAGCCCCATGCCCGTAGGCATTCGCTTTAATGACGGGAATGATTCGTTCTGAATCTTGAAGTTGAGTTAAAATTTTCCAATTATGAATCAGAGCACCCAAATCAATTTCTGCCACAGTGGGACGCGACACATTATCCTCTTTCTGGAAGGCCGAACAACGTCTTCCTTTGTGGGGGCTCCCTAAACCCACCTGTCTTTAGTCAATGACATCGGCAAACTTCACCAATTTCGAAGTGCGAACCGCCCGGGCAACACCGACCCGGTTTCCACCTTGTCCCATGATTGTGGTCAAGGCCTGCAAGGACCCCTTCATTAAAGCCTCCGCTGTCGTGGCCAATTGGGGATAGGTGCTCACACCAACGCTAATCGTAATCGCACCGGTGATTGGAGGGATATCAAGACTCTCCAAAGCCTGGCGAATTCGCTCAGCCAAAATAGTAGCCTCTTGTGGCTTTAGATTGGTCGCAAGTAAAGTAAATTCATTGAGTGCTGTTCGATAAAAACCATCCCCGGAACGGCAGAATTTTTTGCCAGTGACCGCCAGAGATCGAATCACGCTGTTGACCGCTGTGGGGCCATACTGCTCTTCAATGTAATGCAACCGATCAATACTAAGTCGCAAGATCGCAAGCCCCATTTTGTGGCGTTGCACTTGCTCCATTTTCTCCGAAAGAATTTCATAAAACTCTTCATAACCATGAATGTGTTCTAAAATGCCTTCCAGTTCTAGCTCTAGCTGACGCTTTAAAAAACTGAAGCGCTCAAAACTCACACGAAACAACGAAAAACGGTTATTGAAATGAATCGTATTGAAGTTCTCCAAATTATCACCAAAAAACACAACCAAACCATCAATGTCTTCGCGGACCACCAAGGGCTTCACATAACATTGATCAACATGAAACACATCTTGCAGAAGCTTATTGAGACTACCAAATCCTCGTGGTGAGAGTAGAAGAGATTGGGCTTCCAAGACTTCTGCGGGAGCGAGCCGAACCCCGGCTCCCTTGATTTGTTCAACAGGAATACCACAACCATGAGTCGCAACCAGAAGTTGTACGGGCTCCAAATATTTAAAATAAAGAATCTTCGCACCTTGATCACAGTACTCTTCGAGTGAATGGAAAAACACTTGCAAAAGGTCTTCTCGATTTCGGGTATTTTCGTACAGAGTCAACAGATTGGCGATGTCTTCTTCAGGAGGAGACACATCACTACCAGCGGAAGACGCCGTCTCTCTGACCTCCGTGTCATCCATAATGTCCGCATCCACCATCAACATGGAACTTGCGAGGGGTGCCGTGTTTTCAGTCTCAGACTTGTCTATGAAATCTTGGGCCATTTTTTGAGACTGGGCCGCAATGAACTGCTGTGCTTCGTCTTCACGCACTCGCACTTTCAATAATTCCATTTGTTTCTTAAGTTCATCGTTTTCTTGGGCGAGATTTTTATTAAAAACCTTAAGTACCACCCGTTCAAGAGCATTTTCAATGGCCCAAGCCATTAATCCGATCAGGTGATCTTCTTGCGAAAGATAGTCAAGCACTCCATAATCGCGATACTCCCAGTATTTAAACCGAGAGTACGATGCTCCTATCAAAATAAAATTTGTTTGTGAGGCGATCTCCAAACACTCCGCCAGAAAATCATCAATAGGACCACTCACTAACGTTAGGTCGACAATCACCAAATGACTGGGGCTATTTTTAAATTCTTCGAAAAATCGCTCGCGGTTCGTCGAGTGAAAAAGACTATGACCTTTTTCACGGAGGTGTACTTTTATTTCCTGATAGTCTTCAGAAAACGGAACCAAAAAATGTAGGTCAAACTGCGAACGGTATTCAGTTAAATCCACTATAACCTCTCTTCAGGTCTTGGTATCTGAACTTTCATCTTAGCAAGAGGTTCCTCTTTTTTCTTCAATCTTTTTACAGGACTAGAGGAAGGTAAAGCTTGGTGAGAGTCATCACTTGCCCCCTGGGCCATGCTCTGGACTTCCTTGATAACCTCCAGTGCAATCTGCTCACCCCGACTATATTCGGTCATTTCCGGCGCAACTGGGGACGTACCCGACTTTGGTTCAGCAAAATCAAGTCGACCAAATTGAAAATCCCCAAAGGAGTCTTCATCTTCTTCATCAAAAATATTCATGGCGTCCAATGAGGAGGCTGTCGGTGACACCGTGGCTTCCCCAGAAACCATGGAGGGTACAGATGCCGTGGCGGCCACGGGAGCTGCCTCTTGATTTGTCACTGGCATAGCGGCTGCCGTTATACCTACCGATTCACCGAGAGCCTCTAGACTGGGCGTCTTAAATTCCTTGACGATCCGAGTACTGATCCCACGATCACTCAAACTCTGTACAACTTCGGTACTGTGCGGAACTTTAACGGTGATTAATGTTCCTTCTCCCACTTTGGATTTCACTTGCACCTGCGCACCGTGCTGCCTCAAAACGCCGCTGGCCATTGAAAGACCAAGACCTCGGTGCTCTACGGCGGAACGGGTCGTAAAGAAGGGCTCAAAAACCTTTTCCATGTTCTCAGGCAAGATGCCCTCGCCCGTGTCTTCGATTTCCAAATTGATCATTCCATTTTGTTTAGTCGCGCGTAGGGTCAGAGTTTTGCGCAAGTTTTTCTCCATGGCTTCGACACTATTGCGAATAATCGCTGCCAAGGCCCCTTTCAATTCGTCGATGTCACACTTAACAGCCAAATCCACCGGAAGCTCTCGCACAATTTTAATGCTTCCGCGGAGCAATGCTCCCTCCACGGATCGCAATGCCGCTTCAATGACTTCGTACAATGGAACTGTGACAGAAGGCACCTGGGCCTGACCACTGAATTGCCCGACGCGATCCAAAACATCACGAGCATTACGAACCTCAGTTTCGATGGCCTGAAGGGAGCCACCCTGAGGATTCAAACGCGCAATCTGCACATGCCCTAAGACCGACAACAACGGGGCGCGCAGTGCCGCTACCACACGTTCGAGGGTTTTCATGGAAACCTGAGGCTCGCGCGCTTCAGGAGTCTTAGGGGCCGGTGTGGTAAACAATGAGGCAGGACGTGTGGGAATGGGTAAGGTTTCCGGAAGAGAAATTGAACCGGAAGAGGTCGGCGTCAATGTTGCCAGTGACGGAACTGTTGATGGGACAGTTGATGGGATAGTGTCGAGATTTGATGCTGCTACAGACACAGATACCCCCGTCGCCGCTGAAGGAATCGGTCCAGGCTTTTCCACCACCTTTTCTATAATCCGCTCCACAATCTTTTCAACGGTGACCTCACGAACAGGTCCCTCCTGTATTCGATTGAGTAAATATTGACCGAAAGCCCCAAACAACAACGCCAAAGCCCCCAAAATAAAAAAGCCCTGACCATAGTAAGTCCAATCGGTGGTCACCCAAAGTTCTTTGCGCCACTGACTCACTAACGTGAGTTTACCGGCGGGTAATTTCACATAAAATGACAAAATATCATCGCCACGAACATCCTTCGTGACGATAGAACCAAAAATATTTTTTTGTTTACGAATTTCTTCATAGGTCCGATCGCCTACCATGGAATTTCCAACATATTCAGATACGGTATGCGCTAAAGTTAATCCCGACGGGGTCGTCAAAAACACATGCACACCTTGAACTTTGAGTTTATCCACTAATTCCTGAAACAAGGCCTTCGAGGTCATGCCAATTAAACGAACTTTATTGACTTGACCACTTTTACGATCGCGCACACTAGCGATCAATGATACGGCAGAACGTACATCGCCTTCGGCATTTTGAGACGCATAAAATCTGACATCATTGTCATCCGATTTTGCCTCCCGCAACTTAGCAATCCATTGAGCCGACCACTCATCTTTGGAGGGGGCCGTACCTTCAGCCTTGCTTTGCACAGTCCACAAATAGGCTGAAGATTCAAGATCGACGGCCGCAACTCCCAAAAAAACTCCAAGAATACGTTGAGCTTCCTCTGTCTGGCCCGCTTCCATCATCGTAGCCACCCGAGCCAGCTGTCCCTTCATTTTTTCCAGGTCACTATCGATCAAATCACCCATCAGATCGAGCTGGCTGCGGGAATTTTCGGTGAGCCACTGAAGCCCAATCTCTTTTTCCCGTCGCATAAATATAAAGATCGCGAGCAGGCCCGTAATAAAGATGGACGCCACAAAAACAATGGTGATTTGCTTCTTCATCCCTGATACCCTCTGATTTTAACATCTTGCATCAATGCAAAATATAGACTGTCTACAAGTATTGTTCCTGACGACGAACTAAGAATCAAGTATATTGCCGCCGATGAAAACATATCGCTCTGATTTTTTAATAATTGGTTCGGGACTTGCCGGTCTTGCGTTCGCACTCAAGGTGGCAGAGCACGGCAAAGTTCATTTACTCTCTAAAACGGATTTACCTCAGGCCAATACTGCAATGGCTCAAGGTGGAATTGCCGCTGTAACGACTGAAGATGATTCCTTCGAAAGCCATATCAGTGACACTCACATTGCCGGCGCCGGCCTTTGCCGTGATGGTGTCGTACGCAACTTTGTTCAGCAAGCACCTGATCGCATTCAAGACTTGATTGATTGGGGAGTTGAATTTGATAAGGGCCTCACCCGCGAAGGTGGGCACAGTTTCCGACGAATCTTACACCATGAGGACCAAACCGGCCTCGCAATCCACCGTCGATTGCTCGAACTCGCCAAAAATCATCCGAACATTCAAATCTTTGAACACCATTTCGCCATTGATCTGATTCTTAACAAGAAAATTTGGCCCTACCAAATGGGGCCAGCTTACTGTGTTGGCACTTATGCTCTAGTGACTAAAACCCAAGAAGTCGTGAGCTTTCTAAGCCCTCATACCCTCCTGGCCACCGGAGGTGCCGGTAAAGCTTATT
>JBILOD010000335.1:0-5000 GCA_044374645.1 Pseudobdellovibrionaceae bacterium
TGTATACATCCAATTGGAGTGGCGCAACTGGCGATGGCATCGCCATGGCCTATCGAGCCGGAGCGCGCATCGCAAATATGGAGTTCATGCAATTCCATCCGACCTGCCTATTTCATCCAGCGGCCCGAAACTTTTTACTGAGTGAAGCTCTGCGCGGTGAAGGTGGTGAGCTGATCAATAATAAGGGCGAGGCCTTTATGAAAAAACAGCACCCGCTCGGTAGCCTAGCTCCCCGAGATATCGTCGCGCGTGGCATTGACGCTGAAATCAAACGCACAGGGGCTGATTGCGTTTATTTGGATATGCGCCACCATAAACGAGATTATTTACAATCACGATTCCCGGTGCTCTTTAATAAATGCCTCGAGTATGGCTGGGATATGAGTCAAGTCCCTATTCCTGTGGTGCCTGCCGCCCACTATCTCTGTGGTGGAGTGATGACCGATGAAAACGGACAATCCGATCTCAGTGGCCTCTGGGCCCTCGGCGAAACAGCATGCACAGGCTTTCATGGAGCCAACCGTCTTGCCAGCAACTCCTTGCTGGAGTGCCTAACCACAGCTCACAACGCTTCACAAATGATTCTCGCTACCAAAATTACGATTCAGAATAAAACACCTCATGGTGAAAGTTTGGACCAAATCGAGGCTCCCGACTGGATCCTCCCCACCGAGCAAAATCCCGATGAGCTCGTTGTGATCTCACATATGTGGGAAGAAATCCGCCGCCTAATGTGGAATTACGTCGGCATCGTTCGGTCTAACAAACGCCTCGAGCGCGCGCACCACCGCCTCGAAAATATTTTAAGCGAAGTGCGGGAGTATTATTCGGGCCTGAAGCTAAGCTCGGACATTTTAGAGCTACGCAACATTGCACTGGTGGCTGACCTAACGGTTCGCTGTGCTCTCAAACGCAAAGAATCTCGAGGAATTCATTACACCATCGACTATCCACCGAAGTGTGATTCACAACCGAATCCCGGCAAAGATTCGATTTTGTTGCGGGGACTCTGATGACCCCTAAGCCAGGTTCATACTCAAAGAAACACTCATTGGTGATCCCTTATTGAGCCAATTTTGTCACCGCCGTCAGATTCTCTACAGTTGTTTGGAGGTCTCATTCTGAGCTATAGTAGGGTTATAAGGAGAAAGCTTTTTAAAAAGGTATGATGAAAGCTCTGTTGACACTCTCTATAATTTTTATTGACCTTTTTTCCTTGCACGTCGTGCAAGCTATTGTCCCAATTCGTTCTCAAAATGAATCGCAGTGTTTTGAAGCACTATCCAAAAATGAACCCCAGACTTCGCCTTCACCCAAAAGTTATGATCCTTATGGATACCTTGGCCAACATAAAATTGGCAGATTCAATATTCCGATTTTCCAGATTGACGAGTTCAAAAGATCCTTTGAATTTGGGATCACCGACAATCCCTACCATGCCATCGAGATCTCTCACGATCGAGGCACTTACCTATTGATAAACACCGACAAAATTTCCGCACAGTCCCAGATTTATTATTTGGTGAAAAACTATTTGTTTGATTTTATTCCAAACGCTTATCGCTCCTTCGAAGGAGACCGACACATCGACGAAAGCGCGATTGCCTCCATCAATATAGCCACTCGACAAATCATGAATAAACTAACCCTATTTATTTCATTGGATAAAAAGGATGACATCAATGGTGGTATGGCTTTTATCATGAGTTTGAATTCTTATGAAGCCTTACCTTTCGAATCCGAAATATTCGAACTCAGTCGAAAGGGAATGATTCCAACGACAACGGTTGATGATGTTCTGAATTTCGGTCGACACTCCAATCACCGTATAGAAGGCGTGCGCACCTATGCAAAGTCAGCCAGGACTCTCAAGTCCCTTATCCATCTATCTGGAAAACTATTAAAAAATGAGAAACGAAACTACCCAAGCACGGCCATACTCATGGCTCTTATTTCGGAAAAAACCCACGATCTCTACGAATCAGTACTGAATCTCCATTTCGTCAAAATTCACAGAATAAAAGGCTTTAGTGGAAACGAAAAAATCGACATTCTCGGCGAAATCGACATCGACCGAATTCCTGAGGGCTAATCACCTTTTTCCAATCCAGACGCCAAAATTGTCTCTTGAAATGAGCTAAACGCCTTCAGATCTCAATAAAATGCATTTAGCCGCACCATAAGTGTCAAAACTTTTGGCACGAAAACTGTAGACGGATCTTGTCGGACCCCACCCCTTTTAAGGATCGGCACTGATGAAATATATATTTTCTCCCTGGCATTCATTCCTGACCTTAGCCATGGGTACGCTTTTCCTAGGGATCACTCACACCTCTGCATTACATGCATCACCCTATTCGTTCGGTGGAGGAAGTTGCAAAACCCAGGGAACTTGGACTGAGAATGCCCTTTCGGCGACTCGAGAGTTACTCACTATCACCGAAAGCCTCAAAAACGCCGAGGGCTGCGGACAACTCGCCGTCGCCATTGACTCCTATTTGAGTCAATTACAAACCAATCTCAATTCCGTCGCAGAGTTCAAAGACCAATCCGCGCGCATCAGCTCGGTGCAAGAAGAAGTTCTGGCCAATCGCCAGTACTCGCAAGATCCTCAGCTGGGTCCCGTCACTAGTCATGCCATGATCTCTGGGATGAACGAACTCGCTGCCCTAAGCCTAGGAAGATCCTTACCGGATGCGGCCAATGACGCCTCCAACCCCGATAACAAAAAAGCCTCTCGCTTTATGCCAAATCTGGGGGAACGCGTTTTTCGAGTGGGCAAAACCGGAATCAACATAGCGGACAAAATCCTCGACGCCATGACCGGCGAAGAAATGAAGTGCCTGTCTTCACCAAATTTAATGGGCCCCTTTTTTACCTCTCTCGTTCAACTGAGCGCCTCGATGGTCAACTCAGGACAGGATTATTTTGGCAAGGATGTCAGTAGTCTTGTCAATAAAATCACTAAACTGGCCCGCAATGTTCATTTTGATCGAATCACCCATGATAGCCAGTGGTTACAGTTTCAGAACTCGATGTCGTGTCTTATCGACACGATGTCTGAAGGTTATTGCACGACTCTCGATGCACAAATCCTATTTAATGAAGAAATGAAACGCCTCAAACCGATTTCTTGGACCTGGGCTGATCCAAAATTTGAAAAAATTGCCGCCACCCCGCCTGCCCCCGGGGACTTTGACAAACTTAAACGCTCGGTTTTTGAAGGTTACTATGTACTCACTCAACAGCTTCCCGTTGTAACAGCGTTTCTTGAGCGCATTCAGCGTGGAATTCCTCCCAAAAACCACTCAGATGCGAACTTTCAGAACAAAATTCAGTCAAATACCTTTAGCTACTTTTTGAACGAACGAAATATCATCGCCGATTGGAACGAAGCCCGCACCACCATTTCCAATATGACCAGTGTGGAAAGCCAAAAGTCTGCCATCGCTGATACATTGAAGAAACTGGCAAAGCTCATCATTGGTGATTCGGACGAAAACAGCAGTTTAAACTTTCTGGAAAGGGTCACGAATGGGCGTAAAATTATTTTCCAATTGATGGGCAAAGAGATTCCTTCAGAAGTTGTCGGAAAAAACGGGATGCAGATCAAAGCATTCGACTGGCTTGATGTGAACTATCCTAATTTCATCGGGGACCCGCATGACGCGATGATGGAGATTTCAAAAAATCTTGATAGCCTCTTAAGCAGCGCCAATCAGGCGGCCGTGGAATACTACAACTACTGGTTCATTGCAGACCAACCAGGTCTGATGGTCGATTCTCTCACCGGGATGGCCTACGACATCCCCGAAGCGCTCGAAGGAATCAGCAATTACCTGCAACATTTTTCGCGCCAAGAGTATGTTGATGCCTCCGTTTTGCCTGCCGTGTATGAGACTATTGAAAAGATCAATCGTATTTTAGCTCAATACAAGTTGTTGAGAGAGACCGGCATCGATCTTAAGAATCGCTATGGCAATCTCGATCAATATCCAACAGAAGAGCGAGCGGAAATTCTGCACAAGGCCATTGAACAGTATAAAGACCTCATTGAGATTTTCTATACAGAATTTATGATTCTAAAAGCACGCTCGAGCTTTTTAGTGAATCGACTCACCAGCTTCGTGAAGATTGATTATCAACGCCGACTCCGCCAGGAAACCGCCATCACAACGGCCGACACAGAGTTGCTTCGGCAAATCTATTACGCCACAGGCGACGTTGTCTTCGAACGCATGCGCATGATCTCCTCTAAAAACCCTGCGGAAATCGATTCCGATTTGAGTAGCGCCCAACGCAATTATCTTGAGGCCCTTCGTTCCATGGAAGACTTAATCAAAGACAGTTTCGCCGCAAGTATCGCGCAAATCAAAATGGAAATTGAAGGTGCTGACACTACTACGAGTGGGATCTACGAAGACAGTATTATTCGTGCCAATCGTTCACCAGAAACCAACTCCTATCACAGACTCCAAGCCTGGTTTGCCGATCGCATCTATGAAGGACTACCTGAATTTTTGAGGCCTGATTCCAAAAGACGTTGGGACTATCTAGCAGCAGATAAGCTTTATGGCACGGCTCAGATGTTTATCAATCCCGATCGATATCCGGGTATGTATGCCTTAAATCCAGTGCGCATTTTCACCAAACCGGAAGCACCGGGCATACGTGAAAACTCTAATGGCTCTCTCTTGAAGACGCTGGGCCTCTACTGTATTCAGTCTCTTGTGTTCCGTGACACCAACCCGTTTTATCACCTCTGTAAAGGTGTTGTACTCAAATCACCGATGATCGACGAGGAATTGCGTGCCAACAACCCCCAGTTCCCTTATTTTAACTTTTTGGATGTGAGCTACGACGCCACCCTTCATGCCTATGAAGGTATTCCTACTCTCGCGGGACAACCAATGAATTCCGCCCCAACATTGCACTTGTATCCGGATTTGCATCAGCCCGTGGCTGACCCGAACTTGCGAGTGGGCAAAAATTACGATGCC
>JBILOD010000049.1:0-12285 GCA_044374645.1 Pseudobdellovibrionaceae bacterium
GTTATTTCCAAGAGAAAGGTTGGAAGCTTCTCTAAGTACTGTTTGAATCTCAGTCTCTAATTGCGTGCGTACTTTGTTGCTCAAGGGAAAATCTTCGACAAACTTTTCCTTTAATCTAACAACTCCAACTTCAAAACTCTTCTTAAACCGAATTCCTGCTTTCGTACCAATAATCAACTCGGTAGATCCGCCACCAATATCGATAATTAGAGTCTCTGAGTTAGTCGGACGCGCCGAAATAGCTCCTGAAAAAGTGAGTTCAGCTTCGCGAGTTCCTGATATGATCTCAATCGGAATCCCATGTTTGTTGCCGATGTGAATGAGTTCCTCTGAGTTTGTCGCATTACGGGCTGCAGCCGTCGCTGCAGCAAGAATTCTATCTGGCCGATACTTACGAATCTCGTCAGCGTACCGTGACAAGCAGGCCTCTGCCCGCTTCAAAGCCTCAGGATGCAACCGTTTGTCGATGGAAACTCCTTGACCGAGGCGAACGACCTCCGCCAAATCGCTTAGAACAGAGATTTCCCCATTTGATTTAACCTCCGCGATTAAACACAAACAAGTATTCGATCCGAGGTCAAGGGCCGCCACACGCATGGTGAGTTTACCCTTTCAACTTTTCGGTCAAAATTTGATTGAGCAGCTCGGGATTAGCCTGGCCCTGTGTTGCTTTCATTGCTTGACCAACGAAAAAACCAAATAGTTTTGTTTTGCCTGAACGGTAGTCGGCCACCTGACCAGGATTTTTCGCAATTAAATCCTCAATCACTGCCGTAATGGTATTTGTATCGGTGATTTGTACTAAACCTTTTTCTTTAACAACTACCTCTGGATCTTGGGTACCCTTCCACATTTCAGCAAAAACTGTCTTTGCGATTTTTCCTGATATTGTTCCTTTATCAATGAGGACTACAAGCTTTCCAAGCGCCTCCGCTTTAATGGGCGACTGAGTGATCATCAATTTAGCCTCATTCAGCTCTCGCAACAGTTCAGTCATAACCCAATTCGATGCGCTTTTCGGGTTCTTACAAACCTTAACCACATCTTCAAAGTACTCCGCCAAATCGCGTTCGGTGGTTAGCACATCAGAATCATAAACGGGGAGGCCATAGACTGTTTGAAAGCGCTGTAACTTTTGTTTAGGAAGTTCTGGCAGTTCAGCCTTTGCCTTAGCCAACTGGGCATCCGTAAGGATGAGGGGCAATAGATCTGGCTCTGGAAAATAACGATAATCCTGCGCATCTTCTTTTGTTCTCATTGTAAACGTTCGATTTTTATCCGGATCATAAAGGCGAGTTTCCTGAACAATTTTTTCACCACGTTCAACAGCTTCCACTTGGCGTTCTACTTCAAAATCAATCGCCTTTTCAACAAAACGGAATGAGTTAATATTCTTGATTTCAACTCTTGTTCCAAATTTCGTATCGCCAATTTTTCTCACACTCACGTTACAGTCACAACGCATAGACCCTTCTTCGAGATTTCCGTCACAGACATCAAGATACCGAAGAATCTGACGAATGGTTCTTGCATATTCACCTGCATCTTTGCCACTGCGCAGATCAGGTCCAGATACAATTTCAAGCAAAGGAATTCCACTACGATTCAAGTTTATAAGCGTGTAATCACCCTGATGGGTGGATTTGCCAGCGTCTTCTTCAAGGTGAGCGCGTATAATATGGATTTGCTTCGTTTCCCCATCCACGGTGAATTCAACATTGCCATTTTCGCAGATCGGTAAATCGTACTGTGAAATCTGATAGCCCTTTGGCAAATCAGGATAGAAGTAGTTTTTTCGCGAGAACACAGACTTTTTGCGGATTTCACAGTTCAACGCCAAACCAGTGCGAATAGCTAAATCAATTGCATGTTTGTTGATGACCGGCAAAGCCCCCGGCATACCCACGCTAACGGTCGATGTGTTTTCGTTGTCGCCCGCATCAAATTGGGTGGAATCAGGACTAAACATTTTCGTTTTTGTTTTCAATTGCGCGTGAATCTCTAAACCAATCACCGCCTCATAGCCATGATGTGACATTCGGTCTCCTCTCTGAAATATTGGCAACGATTTCTAGGGCTGATGCTACTGAGAATAATTTTTCTTCATTAAAGTGAGCCGCCGTTAGCTGCACTCCAATTGGCAAGCCTTCTCCTGAAAACCCATATGGAACGCTCATTCCAGGCAATCCTGCCAGGTTGGTTGAGGTCGTAAAAATATCATTTAAATACATCGCCAATGGATCCGAGATTCGCTCTGCCAACTTAAATGCTGGAGTGGTTGAAACCGGACTGAGGATCACATCACAACTGTCAAAAGCCTTTTGAAATTGCTCCGTCAAAAGCCGACGCACTTGACCTGCTTTGTTGTAATAGGCATCGTAGTAACCTGAAGAAAGAGCGTATGTACCAATCATAATTCTTCGCTGTACTTCTTCACCAAAACCCTGGCCTCTGTTCTGACAATAAAACTTTTCAAGTTCTACTGCTGACAAATTATGAAAATCCGCGCGAAATCCAAAGCGAACACCGTCATACCGAGCAAGATTGCTGGAAGCCTCACTTGCGGCTACAAGGTAGTAAATCGGCACCGCATATTGAGTGAGGGGAACTTTCACCTCAACGATTTCGGCTCCCAGAGATTTTGCAGCTTCAATGGCTTGTTGCACTGTCTTGCGTACATCGTCACTAACTGCATCTGTGTCGTATTCACGAATTAAGCCAATTTTAAAACCCTTAAGGTCTTTTCGCAGACTCTTGGTGAAGGCAGGTACGGGTTTTTGAGTTGTTGTGGAATCATGGCCATCATGACCTGAAATCACCTCTAACATTTCGGCGGCATCTGCCACAGTAGAGGTCATCGGACCAGCCTGATCTAAACTAGAAGCGTAGGCAACGATGCCATAACGACTGACGCGACCATAGGTCGGTTTGATTCCAACGACGCCGCAAAAGCTCGCTGGCTGACGTATCGATCCTCCTGTGTCTGTCCCGATGCTAGCTACCGCAAGACGGGCGGCCTGGGCTGCCGCAGAGCCACCACTCGAACCCCCAGGAACGCATCCAAGATTCCAAGGATTTTTCACTGGTCCAAAATAAGAAGTTTCGTTACTGGATCCCATAGCAAATTCATCAAGATTCGTTTTACCAATGACGATGCCACCAGCTCTTTTTAAACGCGCCACCACTGTAGAGTCATAGGGCGGAATGAAGTTCCCTAAAATTTTTGATGCTGCGGTTGTCTTAATGCCTTTTGTGCATAACATATCTTTGATCGCCAAAGGCATACCTGCCAGGGGCCCAACCTTTTCGCCGGCACTAAGCTTCTGATCAATGGCCTTAGCGTCATCTAAAGCTTTATCATTGATCGTAATGAATGAATTCAATTTTGGATCTAACTCTTTAATGCGTTTCAAAAATGCGTCCGTCACCTGCACAGCGGTGACTTCTTTTTTCTGAATTTTGTCCCGCAACTGAGCAATACTTAAATCAGTAATATTCATTTTCAATTCCTTTATTAGATGACCGGAGGTACCCGAAAAAGGTGGCCAATTTTATCCGGGGCATTCGCGAGAATTTCGTCCGGTGTTAATTCTTGAATAACCTCATCCTCGCGCCAATAAACTTCAATTTCCGTGGGTGTAATCAGTGGTTCAACACCCTCTGTGTTCACTTGTGCTATTTGTTCAAAATGCTTAAGCACCCGCTGCAACTGCACGGCGTGCTCTTTTGCCTTCTCGGAGCTAATTTCCAAACGAGCCAATAAGGCAATCTTTTGGATTTCTGCGAGATCTATCATTAGGCCTCCTTGTCGATGCTATAAAGCAATGACCATAGCCGGTTTCCGCGAATTGTAGTAGGGTTCGGGCCGTCTAATGCCTTGCATCTCAAATTTGGTTTCAGTATGAATAACCGCATGCCTCACAAATCTAAAAATTTGACACATTCCCATTCGGATTACCTCAGACTCGTCGAGGAGATTAATCAACTCGATTATCACTACCATGTACTCGATAAACCACTGAAGAGTGACTTTGAGTATGACCAACTTTGGAATCAACTACGAGAACTTGAACACTCGCATCCCGAATGGATTGCGGCGAATTCCCCAACTCAACGCGTGGGAGGGGAGGCGCTCGACACCTTTTCAAAGGTACAACATCGCACCCCAATGCTCTCGCTTTCGAATTCTTACTCTATTGAAGATATCTTTGAATTTGAGGGAAAAATCACACGTGCCCTCCAGCACACAGAGTCAATAGAGTTTTTCGTTGAACCAAAATATGATGGACTGGCAATAGAGCTCGTTTACGAGCACGGCGAGCTAATCTTAGCCTCGACAAGGGGAGACGGAATCACCGGTGAAGACGTTACTCACAACATTCGCACTGTTCGAGCTATCCCGCTTTTTGTGAAGGCTTTGGAAAATGCTCCGGTCTTTGAAGTGCGCGGCGAGATACTTATCTACAAAGCGGATTTCTTGCGACTCAATGAGGAACAAGAGGAAGCCGGACAATCCGTTTTTGCTAACCCCAGAAATGCCGCTGCTGGTACCATCCGCCAACTTAACCCCAAAATCACTGCCCAACGACCCTTGCGATTTTTTGCCTACGGCCTAGGGGTGACCCAGGGCATTGAGTTTGAAACTCAGTGGGAAATATATCAAACACTGAAAGACTTTGGCTTTCCTGTCGCACCCTCAGATCTTTGCGGGCGTCGTGCCAACGCAACTACCGTCGCAGAGTTTTACAGTCAAATTCATGGTCAGCGTTCCAAGCTCCCTTTTGACATCGATGGAATTGTCATTAAAGTAAACTCCATTCGTTTACAAAACGAGCTTGGTTTAGTTGCCCGCAGTCCGAGATGGGCCACGGCGGCCAAATATCCTCCAGAACGAGCTGAAACCATCATTGATGACATCCTAGTGCAAGTGGGTAGAACTGGGGCGCTTACTCCGGTGGCTGTCATGAAACCTGTGAAAGTCGGTGGTGTGACTATTTCTCAAGCCACGCTTCATAATCAGGATGAAATCAGCCGTAAAGATATTCGTATCGGAGACCATGTGTGGGTGCAGCGTGCCGGAGATGTGATTCCAGAGGTGGTCGAGGTTATCCTAAGTAAACGCCCAAAACACAGTTCTCCTTTTATAATTCCAAGTCACTGTCCTGCTTGTGGCAGCAAGGCTGATAAGCCAGAGGGGGAAGCCGTAAGTCGGTGCACGAACAAACGCTGCCCTTCAGCTTTAAAGGAATCCTTTAAACATTTTGTAGCCCGTCGGGCCATGAATATTGAAAAGATAGGGGACAAGTTGGTGGAGGAGTTGGTGGAATCTGGATTGCTGAAGCGGTTTTCAGATTTTTACCGACTGAAACGTGACGACTTGATGACTCTTGAACGGAAGGGAGAAAAATCAGTATCTAATATCCTCGAGAGTATTGAAAAAAGTCGCACAACGACCTTGGCGCGCCTCATTTATGCTTTGGGACTCCGCTTTGTTGGCGAGCAGACCGCCAAAAGCCTAAGTATCCATTTTAATTCGATAAAAGAACTCATTGCGGCAAATGAGGAAACCTTACTCAAGATTCCGGATATTGGCCCTCGAGTGGCTGCCTCTATTGTGCAGTCTTTTGCGGATAGTCAACTTGTCCGTGACGCTCTCGAGTTGGAAGAATTTCACCTTCGACTCAATAAAAAACCTGTTTTGGAAGGGAACCAACTTGAAGGAAAAACTTTCGTTATCACTGGAACTTTACCCGTTCCCAGAGATGAAGCTTCGGCACTCATCGAGGCCCACGGAGGAAAGATCCTTTCCTCCGTTTCATCAAAATTGAATTTCTTGGTTGTCGGGGATGATGCAGGTTCAAAGTTAGAAAAAGCTCAGAAACTCAATGTTTCCATCCTTGATTGGAGCGAGCTTTTAAAAATGGTTAATCCTTAATTGGGGATCTTTAAGAGGCGAAAGACCACCGTTTACAGGTGGTCAATAATAATATCACGGGCCATAACGGTTTTACGACCGTCTGCTTTTGCTGATTCAATGCCTCTTATACAAAGCTGTTCAATCGCCTTGCTGAGTACGTCGATGGTTTCCGCTGAAGTGTTCATCGCGCTTTTTTCTTTGATCAATTTTTTGACTTTGCTTGTAACTACCAATACTTCCGCCATTTTTCCTCCGGAGTGAGTCGTCCATATTTTGCTGTTTTCAGATAACATCCCGTTACCAAAACAAGCATCGCACATTGAAATTGAAATACAAACAAGAATTATTTTCAATAGAAGTTTTGAGACATAACCATATATTTTTATTGGAAGTCACTCAAAAGAGACGTTCACTATTTGTACAATTCCGTATTCAGGTCGAACGGTCCGACTCACTTGCCGCTGCTCTCTCTCAGAGGTCACTACAATGTTTGGAACTTCTTCGCTTAGATTAAAAATTGCAAAGCCTCCACCCAAAGCCCCGCGCTGAGCGATTCGCCCCTGAGGATCAAAATAAACTATTTTTACATCATCATTATTGTTTGGAACTTCTATAGAAAAATCGTCACCTTGAACAAACCCAACAACATGTCCTGTTTGCAAAACATCATTCAACTTAACCTCTGCCCGCAAACCCTCAAGCCAAGTTTTTGTGAACAATGGAATATGGAGGTAATCCATAAAATCTGTATACCCAAGACGAACTTTTTCGTACGGCCACTCCGGTGAAGTCACGACAAAGGATAGCTGTCTGGTCTTTGGCAACTCGACAACATTGGCCCCGGCATCTCCGGTGTCACTGAAATCATTCAATTGCTGAATTTCAACCTTTGCGCGAACTGGTTCACCCGTAAAAGCATCAAAAGTTCGGAGGGTCACTGGTGCCGTGTGTTCCGGTATCTCTGCGATCACTTGCGTCACTTTGCCGGGATAAACCAGTGCATTTACGTGGACACCCCGCCCATCAGCCAACTCTACATACAAATCATTCCAGCCCGGTTGATCAACCGCGACGACAAACATCCCATTTTCGGAAGTAGTTTGTCGTGTCTGATCCGGCATAAATAATCCCCCGAAATAGGAAGAACGGCCTTGCTGACTGATAATGGTGGCACCTTCGACCGGTCGACCTTTATACTGCACAGTTCCCCAAATTAACGAGTCCCCGCGAGCCAAATCGAGTTGGATATCTTGCTCAGCAAGAATGTCCGCTAAACCTGAAACCATACGCTCCGGCAACATGACCAACTCTGCGCCATTAAGCATATTGATCATTGAGACTGTGGGAATATGATTTTTTGATTCGGTTTCAGCTACCAAATCCGAAGAAGGATGAAACCCATTGATATCATAATTGGAACCGCTCCTACGAACGCCCTTGGGCGAACCGGCGAGATAAACGGATTTATCGCCAGGTTCGTTACTCTTGCCATAGGCCGAAGCCGCTCGAACATTTTGACGAGACGCTAATTTCTTTAGCACAATCTTTGGATTCTTGGTCGAGAGTAAATCAGCAACAGAGATCAGTCCCTCACCCTCGACGCCCCCCTTTTGGTTGGTCAACCTTCCAATAATAATACCCTTGGTGTTCTGAACGTTCATTGTAAAAGTTCCGGTTTGGAGGTCTACTTGAGCGACTTCTTTAGGTATTCCTTCTTCAAAACGACGAACATCTATGAAATGTTGATCTGTCATAGCGAGACTACCATCGCGAACGAACTCAATCTCGCCACGAATGGACGTCCCTAGCCTTGCATCCTGTGGAGCGCTTAGGGCCACACGCTCACGTTGTTCAGCTTTTTGTTCAGTATCCTTAGCAACATCGCCAGTGGCGCTCCCTGATTGTTCATTAATGATTGCACGAACTCGCTCACTAAAAGAAACTTCATGCCTAGGCAGCAAATCCTCAATTTCTAACCCCCGACTCTGTCTTGCCATCCGCAGTCGAAGTTTCTCCTCCTCCGAGAAGCTAACGTCTTCGTCATTAAAAACTTGGCTGCGAGATTGAGCTTGTGGCTCTTTCATCGAGGAGGATTCAATTTCAGCAAATCCAAAGGACACTTCATCTAGCAGCACAGGTCCGAGATCAGGAAAGCCTGCCGATAAAGGAATGATATTATACCTTACTCTGCCCTCTGGCCCGCTGAATTCAGATTCGAGTAATTCAAATGCAATGGCTGGTGGAAACTTTTGCGACAACTCAACATCAATATTCTTGATTCTATAACCAAAATCAGCCTTACCTGTAATCTGGGAAAAACAAAGGATCATCGCAGTACCAACTAATGGTACCGTCGCCTCAGAAAATCGAGATCGACAAATGCGTGTCCAATACCTCATGACATCCTTGTTCAAATAATGGGGAAAAATTCTTTATCCCCAACTCATATATTACCGATTTTAAGATGAACGCGTCAAACACCAGACTTATAAGCAAGACTAAACTCCAAACAAGAGCCTCAAATAACTGGAGTTTTTGTTATGACAGACTTGCCCTGACTAAAAAACTCGACATTCGTCACTGGAGCTTGGGCTAGGAGTCTCTCAAGAGTTAATTCTAAAACTGGGTGACGGTAGCTTCTCCAGACCTCCCAGGAACAATAGAGCCAAGAGGAGCTGTCGACCATCTGTGGATGCGGCAGAGTCATCCTTGGAGTCACGGCGACAAGATTATTATAAGCCAACAAGAAACAACGAAGTGATTCCATCACTTTCAATTGCTCTTCATACTCGATTTCAATTTTTTTCAGCTCGGCAATCAACTGTTCGGGTCCGTGCTCAACCGAAGTTTTTACTACGACCCGAAGACAAGGTACTTCACGCCTTGATGTGCTTTGCACAACTGTAGAGATGGCGCGAATCTCCGCGAACTTTTGTACACACTCTAGTGTCCAACGAAGAGTATCTAAGCCTTTCAAGAGACCGGCTTCAATACCAAAGAGTGCCACAGAGCCTTCGTTCATAATATTCCTCTATGAAATGACATCATCCATTGAATACAAACCCTTTGGTCGTCCTATAATCCATTGTGCCGCCACTAAGCCACCCCTTGCAAACACAGTTCTATTAATGGCCGTGTGCTCAAATTGGATAATCTCCTCATCCGAAACAGCGTAGACCTTGTGGACACCAAAAATTCCGCCCGCACGCATTACCATTGTCGGAGGACATTTTTTTTCTATCACCCTTTCGAGTTCCTTTTGCAAAAAAATAGCGGTTCCACTTGGGCTATCCTTTTTTCGATGATGATGCCACTCTTCCACCTGAAAATCAAAATCCCTTGTCGCCTTAAAAACACTTAAAGCTTTTTTTAAAACAGCCACGCCTAAACTCATGTTCGGAGCCCACAACACCGGAATTTTTTTTGCTGCTTCTCGCAATTGGACGTGATGGTTTTCTGTTAGCCCCGTAGTGCCACTCACAAATGGAATCTTGTTGGCGGAACAATAATCTAATGCCTGCTCGAATAATTCCGGTCCAGAGAAATCCACGAGGATATCCACTGCACCTTGAGCTAACTCCGAAAATTCGTTAAGATTCAAATGAAACCCTTCGGCTTTGTGACCTATTCCGCAGGCTGGCTTCAATTCATCCGATTGGCGAAGAAGATTCAGTAACTCAACACCGACTCGGCCACCGGCCCCAACCACTCCTACACGCGTAGTTTTTTTCATAACAATCCTGCTTTCTCTAATTCAAGAGAAAGGTCGCGGGTAAGACTCTCTTCAAGCTCACAAAGCGGAAGTCGGAGCTCACCAGATGAAATAACTCCCATCAGATGAAGCGCTTTTTTCACAGGAATTGGATTTGCTTCAGCAAAGAGAAGACCGATGAGTCGTAAGTATTTCTTATAGTGCTCATTGGATGTCGGTTCCTGAAGAAGTTGTGAGAAAGCTTTAGGGATGATGTGACTTGCTACTGAAATCACTCCGTGGCCACCGGCTAATAGAAATTCTGGATAAGTTCCATCATCACCAGAAAGCATCAAAAAATCTTTTCCACAAACCGCAATAATTTCTTTTGCAAAATCAATATTTCCCGATGCTTCCTTAATGCCAACGATATTCTTGTGCTTAGAAAGCTGCTCGATGCTGGAAAGTGACAGGGCTGTGATTGTTCGCGACGGCACATTATACAATATCACGGGAATTTTTATTGCGTTTGCAACGGCCTCGAAATGGGCGACGAGACCCCTCTGCGGCGGTTTATTGTAATAAGGCACAACGACTAAAACCGCATCGGCACCCAAGGCCTCTGCTTTCTGACTAGCCTCAATTGTTTTTTTCGTACAATTCGATCCCGTTCCAAGAATGAGGGGGGTCTTCGCACTTACAATGGCCCTTACGCGCTTAAAGATTTCTTCCACTTCAGACCCGTCAAGAGTGGGACTCTCAGCGGTGGTACCATTGATCACAAACCCTCCGACACCCCCTTGTAGCTGGTGTTTCACTAAACTTTCGAGGCCTTGCCAATCTACCTTGCCGTTTTTAAATGGAGTGATCAGGGCAGTGATTGTTGTCTTGAAGTTTTTCATAATGTTCCTCTCCATCTTTATCAAAAATAGCTTTCAATGATCTCGACCTCTTCGTCTAACCCTGCTGGACCAATTAGCCAACAAAACTTTTCAGAAGGGTCTAAAGCTACCATTAGCTGGCCCCCTGGAGTACTAATCGAAACCTCATTTGAAAAATCCGGCATCGAGGACTTTTCCGCTAGAATTGCTAGCGCCATAGCCACAACACCAGTTCCACACGAAGCCGTGAAGCCTTCAACACCACGTTCAAAAGTAAGGCCTTCGTATTTTTCGTTTACCTTTGTAAAAAAACTGACGTTTGCCCCAGCTGGCCCAAAGGACTCTTTGAATCTGAAATGATTGACCAATGGCAAGAGCGTGTTTTGATTCAAGTCCGTCGTCTCAATGACGGCATGAGGAACGCCAGTGTTAATAAAACAGTAACTAACCTCACCTAGTCGTGGTATCGACTCTCTGGCCCAAAGGCTTTTTATTTGGTGGCTGGGCATTCGAACGCTATATATTTTATCTTCTAGGCATTTCACCCAAATTGGACCAGCAAGAGTCTGAAAATGAACTTCTTTTTTCTGAAATGCTAAATGACACGTTACAAAATACGCCATGCAGCGAGCAGCGTTGCCACACATTTCGGCGGATGAGCCATCATTATTGAAAAAGTCCCACTCATAATCCAAATCGACCTGATTTGGAATCCGTTTAACCACAACAAATCCATCCGCACTTGAACCCAAATTTGCACACAAAATTCTGGCCAATTCGGAACGAGTCAATTGACTGTACTTGGATTTTCGCTGCCAGTTCTGCAGCTGAGTTTCTTCTACAAAAAGAAACGTGTTTTTCGTAGCACTACATAATTGAATCTTCACTTCGTCCTCGATTTTGGCCTTGGTGACTCATTTTGTTTTTCCCCAGGCGATAGAACTGGGAGCAAAGCCGGAGTTCCCCCTGAAGTGCTCTCCTGAGGCGAAGGACTTGGACTTGGCGTTGGTGACGGAGTTGCATCCGATTCAATTAAACCTCTACCAATCGTAGGCGTATAATCCGGAACCTGCGGTCGCCCCTTAACTCCACAACCAGTACCTGCAAATAATAAGACTACAAAAACAAAAGGACAATGCCAGTAGGATTGCTTCGTCAAATGAACTCCCTAATTTATATGCGTTCTATTCCATTTCTTTAACACGATCACAGACCCATGGGTCCATCCAAGAATAGGCCTTATCAAAGGCTAAGCCAAGCTGACACAGATTTTTATATTTTTCCGCCAGTACAATACGCTTATTAGCGTTTTTTTCGTAAAACCAACTCAAATAGACCATCTCGGGATAATCATTCCACGGAGGGCCCCAATCCAAAGATGTTGGCATGATCAACGAGCCAATCACCCTGTGCTTGTTTATGAGCCAAAATGGTTGCTGGGCAACCTGTGTATCTAATTTTCCAAAATAGGCAAGTGCGTCTGAATGACCCTTTTTGCAAACAAGTTCCAGAAAGGCCAGCTTAGTAAGGTCCTCGTCAAGCGGATTGATTTTGGCTAAATCCACTCGTTGTTTAGCAGCAAGCCCGCATTCATTCTGATTTAGTAACGTAAAAATCAAACCCTTTATAACAAGAGTGTTCATGGGTTCTAAATTCAAAATTTCGCGCATTCTTACAAGCGCTTGCCCTTTGTCTGTTGGGTAGGAAGCCATGGCCATCTCATAGGACTGTTGAGCCTTTTCAGAAAAAAACAATTCGGCTGCCTTTTTTAGTGCCTTACTAAGCTCAAGGTAGGA
>JBILOD010000464.1:0-3636 GCA_044374645.1 Pseudobdellovibrionaceae bacterium
AAGTGACTCCCCAAATTATCATTGAATCAATGAAAACTTCGGGCCCAATGCTCTTAACCTGGCTATATCGACGACATCAACTTTTTCAGGAATTAGCAATTAGTTCTCGTGAAAGTTCCCCTTTCAAAATTTTGTTTTCCTCGCCACATCAGAATATTTTTACCATTTTACAGTCTACAGACATTGAAGTCAGGTCAACTAAGCCCTGCTATGATAAATCAGGTAGGCCGATAGAAGGAAGTATCTACGCATCCAAAGCTGATAGTATGTGCTTGAGTCCTTTTTTGATGGCCAAAAAACTCGTGTCTTCGAATATTGCTCAAGAAACAGCTGGGTTAATCATCCATGAGTTATCCCACCTTTTGGGAGCAAATGAAGAGGAAGCCAATACCATACAAAATTGTTTGCTCAATGATTTAAAGGCAACTTCTCCAGAAACGATCGCCTTAAACTTTAATTATTTAGTAAATGATTCCGGTCAAGGAAAAATATATGAAACGGCTTTGCCTACCACTTTCTGGGAAAAAGATCCCGCAAATTATCTTACTTTTAAAGACTGCTTTAGTTGGATGAAGGATCTGGCAAGGCTAAAAGACGCTATCATGTATCAACCTCAACCAATTATTTTATTTGCAAGTCCCGAAATAATGAAACTGTATCAACCTCAGTTCGCAAAGCTTGCTGTAATTCAGCTCTTTATTTCTGCACATGATAAAAATGTGTCTTCGATTGAGAGAAAGGCTTCACAAGACCTTCTCGACAAATTATTTTTTGATACAGATGAAAAAACGGCCAGCGAAATCGGCCATGGACTTGGTGTAATCCCCACATCTGATTATGACTTAATAACCATAAAAAAGCCCAAAGAGTGGTCCGATATAAGTCAATTGCTGGGTGAAATGCGCAATTATTTATTTAGCATCCAAAGTGATATTCTTAAGATCAAGAATTTCTCTTTCAACATTCGTGAATTAAACTAAATTTTATTAATCAAAGGGAATTCAAACATGGAACAACGAATAATTATTTTATTTTTGTGCTCAAGCTTCATTTTCGGTTGCAGCTCAACCCTACTTGAGCGAGCTACGATTATTGCACCCGAAAATGCTCTATCTAAAATTGAGCCCACAAAAAATTTAGTTACAGGCCTTTCCTGTCGACACAGTTTCGGACTGATAAATTTGATACAACTTCAATCTGGAAATACCCCACCAAACATTGATGAAGCAATTCGGAATGCCCTCACTAAGGCTCCGCAATCAAATGCACTCGTTAATGCTAAAATTAAAACACACCAGACTTATGCTGTCTTCTACGGAAAGACATGCTTAGAAATTGAAGGCGAGCCGTCCAAGCTCTAAATGGACATTAGGACGCATTTTGCTTACCAACTTCGATCGTTATTTTCAGACCCATTGCCTTTAACAGCGATCGCAAGGTTGCTAGCTTCGGATTGCCGTCGGACGAGAGCGTCTTATACAAACTCTCTCTGCCAAGCTGAGCTTTCTCTGCAACCTCACCCACACCGTAGGCTCTTGCAACATCCCGGAGAGCTAAGAGAAACAACTCTTCGCTATCCGGTTCGTTATCTTCAAGATGAACATTCAGGTATGCTGCGGCTTCCTGAGGGTCTTTCAACGACTCTATCAGGGAGTCTTCGTATTTTTTTGTTTGCTTGGCCATAAAGCCTCCAACTTCTATTTCAAGTAATCGGTCCAATACTCATGGGCCCTTTGGATATCACGCTCTTGCGATGATTTATCACCGCCACACAACAGAATCACAATGGCATCTTGATCTTCACCGAAATAAACCCTGTATCCCGGTCCAAAATCAATTCTCAATTCGAAAACTCCTTTTCCAACAGACTTTGAGTCTCCTAAATTTCCAAGCCGAACTCGGTTGAGTCGTTTTCGAATGACCGCTCTGCCTTGAACGTCTCGCAACTCATTCAGCCAGTCCTCAAAGGGATGAGTCCCTGACTTTGATTGATAGATAACCAACTCTCTGGGCTTAACTTCCATTTTAATCCCCTCAATTCCATTTGTATCCAATAAGATACATTTTGTCAATATCCAAATGCAGACCCACTGCAACCGATAGCTACCATGAAACCCTGAAAAGACCCCAAAAAACAAGGAGCGCCCTTAAACAATATAAATAGTCTAATCCATTGATTTTTATAGGAAAGTCGAAAAAGCGCAGGTCTATCAATCTGTTAATAAAAACTGTTTGCCACCCTTACAAGGTGGATGTCGCAGGTTCGAATCCTGTACTCCCTACCATCCTTCGCCAAGGCTACGGATGGCAAACCAAGTTAAATTTTAAAACCCGCTCAAAAGGCGGGTTTTTTAGTTTCTGGAGTATTATCTTTTAACTAAGTCTCTTTGTTAAATATCCCGAGACCAAGGCCGCTGCCACGCCTCAGATCGTCTCAGATTTTTTGGTTTTTCAAACTGCGCGCAAACGCCTCCATTCCATTGATAACCGAGCATTCCGGGTTTATGGCCCAGGTTTAAACCGATATGATATGCGGTGGCTACTACCTATTAATAGTGACGAGCTTGAAAATCTTCGAAAAAAATTGTTGGAGCATTAGAGTTTCAAAATTGTTGAATTGCTGGACAAAAAGTGACGTCGCTGGATAAGTTACAAAAATGAAATTCCCAATAATAACGAATCTTTCTTTAATTATTACCATCATTTTGGCAATGTATGGATTTTACGTTTCTCCCCCCGGTACATTTAAAACATTTTTTCGAGTCACTTCAAACTTGAACAACAAAACTCTATGGGTTGTTCCCATGATTATTGTTACCTCATCAAAATTAATCTTTATTGTTATACCAGAATTAATTGGACGCCACTCTATTGATATTAATTCGGATGAACTGGCTAGCTGGATTCAGCTTGGACCAATCTGGATATTACCAATTGTTCTATTCGGAAGCATAGTAGCTCCACTCTTTGAAGAAATACTTTTTCGAGGTTATGCTTTCAATGCTTTCTTGCTCAAGCCAGGCAAAAGAGCCCAGTACATAGGAATGTTAGTTACAAGCATTTTGTTTGCATTTTCGCACGATTTAGCATGGATAGATAAATTCTTTTCTGGATTAGCATATTCGAAATTGCGAGTTCAGCAAGGATCATTGATTGGGGTCGCGGCCATTCATTCATTGATCAATTTTATCTCACTGCTTTTAATATGGGCGATGTTAGCTAACCTAATTTCCTATTCGTGAATGAATAGTTAACACTTGTTTTTGGTAAACAATTGATCACATGGCCTGATCAATACAAACCACGTTGGAAATCGGCGCTTCCAGTCAGTTTTTCTGAAACAATGCGACTCTGTTTCCTTCGCAGTCTTTAAACTCAGCAACCCATCCGTATTTAGGAACTTCAGACTTCGGAAAAAGGATTTCTCCGCCCCTACCAACAATCTTACCAAGAGTTTCATCAATGTTTGAGGTAGCAAGGTAAATTAAAGTTCCGGAAATGGTTGGCTTATAAGTCTCACCCTTCGCTAAGGCTCCAGTTATTCCGCTACCGTTTTCAAATGGAAAAAATGCCATTTCATTCCCATGGACCACATCCTTTGAAAAATCGCATCCAAAGACGAAGGAGTAGAACTTT
>JBILOD010000465.1:0-3633 GCA_044374645.1 Pseudobdellovibrionaceae bacterium
CTTATAAAGATTAGTGGCTGAATCAAGTCCGCCAGACAAAAGAACGACTGATTTCACCCTTTTTTACTCCGAACTTTTTTACACGTTGAGGTGCTGCCCTTAATGGCCTCACTAATTTCTCCCGCATGTTTTAAAATTCGATAGCCCAATGCTTGAAGATCCTGAAGACGAAAGGGGCTCATGTCCAAACTCTTGAGGACTTGATCTACGTTAGCTTGAAGTCGGGGTGGCAAACTCAGAAGGGTTGAATCCACATTCTTTGGTACGACTTTTGCGAGGACCCTTGCAGAAGCACTCTTCACCTTTAGTGCCGAAGTTTTCGAAGAACTCTTTTTTTTAATTGTCTTTGGCTTCGCTTTCATGACCCTTCCCCTCGGCCATTTCACACGGCCGCATATCCCTTATCAGTAGCTGAAGTCTCTTTCGATTCTGAAAATAGTTCCACTGTATTTCGGCTAAAACGTCAATGATCCGATGGGCGCCAAGCGTCATCAACTGTTGTTCACTGGGACCAAAGAGAAGGGCCTCGCGCATGATTCCACCACAATTCAACTCCAGACGTCGATGCCCACCTCGGAGCTCCTTCATTGATAAAACCTCCACACCACGGACTTTGAAAAGTGGGACTTCAAAGGTCTGTCCGAATGGCCCCAGTAAATCAATCCAATTCATAAATGCGGGAGTGATTTCCTGTAAACCCAATTCAATATCATAAAGGACAGGATCACGTTCAGACTCTACAGATTCGTTGATCAGAAAAGCCTCAAAGCATTTTACAATGTCATCCACTTGGCTGAGTGAATATTCAAACCCAGCCGCATTTGAATGCCCACCAAATCGATGCAAATAGAGTGCTGCAGATTCGAGCACCTTTACTAGATTCCCCCCCCAACTCTGAGGAGCCCTGGCACTAGCCACAACGATCCCTTCATCGGAAACCGAACCCACAAAGGCAGGCTTTTGGCAAACTTGGCTTAAACGAGTCGCGACCAAACCAATCACGCCCTTATGAAAACTTTGATCAAAAATGAATACAAACGGCTTATCGTCCCAATCTTTAGCTCTGCCAAGCGCTAGCTGTTCAGCCTCAGCCTGCAAGGTCACACGCATATCATTCTGCGCCAGTACTTGCCCCATCAGATCTCGAGCTTCGATTTCGCTTTGAACCATGAATAAATCCAGCGGCCGAATATTTTTTTCCATACGGCTCAAAGCATTGAGCTTCGGTGCAAAACGTATTGCTACATCCTGACTAGAAAGGTCTCGCCCCACTAGATCTAGCTCCTCCAATAGGAATCGTATTCCCGGGCGCTTAGTTTTTGCTAACTGCAAAAGTCCGTGTTTTACCAACACGCGATTTTCTTCGCGAATGGGAACCATATCAGTCAATGTCCCAATAACAAAACAATCTAACAGTTCTTTCAATTCAAGGGCCTGCTCGGTTACACGTCCCAACTGAACTAATTTTCGACGAAGCGCCCACGTCAGGTAGAAGGCCACACCAACACCAGACAAATGCCCCAGCTCCGAAGGACATCCTCCCTGATTGGGATTAATGAGCGCCAGGGCTGATGGTTTCTCTGCGGCTGGCAAATGGTGATCGGTGATAATGAGATCAACACCTAATTCACGACACTTTTGTGCGGCGGCCACTGCAGTGATTCCAACGTCAGCCGTCACGATCAATGTGACGCCAGCGGCATGAAGAGACTCCACCGCATGTATGTGAAAACCATAGCCCTCGTTTAAACGACTGGGCTGATACAAAACTATATTACTGAAACCTATCTTAGAAAATGCGGACTCTAAAAGAGCTAAAGCCGAGGTACCATCCAAGTCAAAGTCACCATAAAGAGCGACTTTCTCTTGATTCTCATGAGCAAGAACGAGGCGATTAATAGCCTCGTCCATGCCTAATAATTTTTGTGGATCTCTTAGATTTGACAATCGAGGCTGCGTCCAACTCTGAAAATGATCCCATTCAATCAAGCCACGTCGGCTTGCAAGTTCCCTGATTTTTTCGGGAACCTGCTGATCCCACCCCGAGGCGTTGATGAACTCTCCTCGCGGTTTCCAAAGTTGTGACATTACTACCTCTTTTAAACTATGCTCGGGTTGCCGTTCCTCGATCCAAAAGCATCATGAAGGGAGCGGCAACATAGATGGACGAATAAGTTCCGAAAATAATTCCCACCACCAGGGCAAATGCAATATCAGATACAGTTCCATCTGCCAGCAACCAGAGTGCCAAAGCGGAGGTCAGTGTCGAGCCCGATGTTATGAGTGTACGCTGTAACATATCGTTAATCGACTTATTGATGACAAATCGAATTCCTTGATGGGCGTACAAACCTTCGGTTTCACGAATCCGGTCAAAAACCACAATGGTATCATTGAGAGAATAGCCAATCAGGGTCAAAATCGCTGCTAATACCGGAATATTAACCTCTTTACCCACCATCACAAAAATGGCCAAGGTAATGACGGCATCATGAAACAAACAAATAACCGCACCAGGCGCATATTTGTAATCAAATCGCAATCCGACATAAATCAGAATGATGAGCAAACAGTAAAATACTGAAAGAAAACCATTTCGCTTTAACTCGGCTCCAACTTGTGGCCCCACCGAGTCCACACGGCGAAACTCAGGCTTTTGAGCTGCTAAATTAGTTGAAATTGTCGCTTTCAAGCGATCAATACCGGCCTTTGTGGTCTGGCTGATTTCTTTGTCAGTGCCTTTCGTCGGATTTTGAAAACGCACAATATATTCTTTATCATCACCCATGCCCTGGAGGCCCGGATTTAAAAGACCCTCTTTCTCGATCAGAGTGCGGAGTTCATCAATCTTAACTGGGTTTTCAAAGCGAACCTGAACTTCAGTTCCTCCCAAAAAGTCGATACCCCAGCTAACTCCTCGCACTCCCAGATAAACCAACGAAAGTACAACTAGGAACGCCGACATGGCCCCAAATAGGGCGCTATTTCCAACAAAGTCAAATTTTCCAAATGATTCTTGCTTTTTCATGGTGCTGCTCCTCAAATTGAAACTTTCTGCATACCCATTTTATGAACGAGAGTGTCCATAATCACGCGACTGATAAATACGTTTGCAAACATGGTTGTAAAAATACCGATCAACAATGTTACAGCAAAACCCTTTACAGGCCCTGTTCCAAAATAAAGCAGCACGACCGCCGTGGCTGCCGTCGTTATATTGGCATCCAAAATCGCACTCAAGGCACGGTTATAACCTTCTGTTAAAGCCAATTTAAACCCAGTGCCCTTGGCCAACTCCTCCCGCATACGCTCGAAGATGAGCACGTTGGAATCGACCGCAAAACCAATAGTCAATGCAATACCTGCAATACCCGGTAGAGTCAGTGTCGCATTCAATGAAGACAATGCTGCTAAAGAGATGATCACGTTCAACAAAAGAGTGGCCACTGCCACAATCCCACTCGCGCGATAACGAAGGAGCATAAACAAAGAGATCAAGAAAAATCCAGCCAAACCCGCAATCTGGGCTTTTTTAACAGAATCCGCCCCCATTGTCGGTCCAACTCGTCGTTCTTCCAATTGCTCTAGAGTTGCTGGTAAAGCACCTGCACGAAGCGCGGTTGCAATCATTTT
>JBILOD010000466.1:0-3624 GCA_044374645.1 Pseudobdellovibrionaceae bacterium
GTATTGATCTTGATAAGATTATCGGTCAAATCGAAAAAGAATTGTTGATTAAGGCTATTCATGTTGCCAATGGCACAAAAAAACGTGCTGCTAAGTTGCTGAATATCTCATTTCGTTCAATGCGTTACCGAGTTGAGAAATACGGCCTTGGTACAATGAACGAAGAAGACGATGAGGAATAAGAGGTTTGCTATTTTTATGAATTTGAGCTTACTGCTCACGATTCTATTTTATGCCGTGCTCTCTCCGGTATCAGGAAAAGCCGCCACCCAAAGTGTCGGCTTTTCTTTTGGTTCTCCAGCACTCCTAGCTGTGCGAGGACTCCATCGGGCGGAACCTGAATCGCCCTGGGTGTTTCAACTGGAGTACTCCCATCAAGTATTAGAAAATAATCGAACGAATGGGCAAACGACACTCTGGCGCCTGGATGCTCAATGGGAGTTTTACGACTGGGAGGGTATCAAGCCATTTGCATTCGTCGGTGGTGACCACTTGAGCGGTTACCTTAATAAGAACGCCTCTACCTTTAGTCTGTGGGCCTATGACTTTGGCCTTGGGTTTCAAACGCCCGTGACGGAGCGTCTCTCGCTGAGTGGTGAAGCCGGTTTGATGGTACCGCTTCAAGGGGTGCATGGTTTTGAGTTTATGGGATTAATTTTTAATCTTGGGATTCGCTGGTCCTTGAACTAACCGTGACCTATCCAGCTTGCTGAAGTCGGCTGGGACTATATTGCATATCAACATGTTGAATATGGGCAGAGAGCCATAGGGTCAGAAAATCGAAAAATTTGTGATTGATTTTCTCCGAAGTGCTTGATTCGTAATCGGCTTTGTGTTGCTTAAGTTGGGAAAGGAGTCGTTGGTGAATGCCCTTGTGGTTGGCAAGGCCAGTAAAGTGAATACTTTCAAGGTATGCCTCCTCATGCTGGAAATGAACGATGACAAAAGCGCAAAGTTCGCTGAGCAGATCCAATAGGCGTTGTTTAGTGGCTCCTTTTTTATTGCAGTCGTGAAGAGCATTCATCAGTTCAATGAGTTTTTTATGCTCATCGTCCATAGCCGATACCTTTAGCTCCATCCGCTGCGCATCCCATACAAACAAGCCAGACATTGAGGGCTCCTTTAATCAATGCAATACTTTCTATTTATCGGAGCTAGACCTTCAAAGCTGAAGTCTCACTGCGATTTTTACAAAATCTTTAAATTTCGATGTTCCGGGTAAGAGTTATTGAAGATTATTGTCTTCGTCTCCTATCACGACAGCTAGGACCTGCATGTTCATCACGTCTGAGATTTGTTCCATTTGAGACAGCAGGCTTTGATAACTGGTTGGCTGTTGGAGATTAGTGAATGTTTTAAAATGAATCAAAGCATTGGCCGCATTAAAACTAAAGTAAGACGGCAGGCCATTGGCGATGATATCAAGTGAACGAGTACCATTCGGGTCATTATCATTGATCTGAGCTTTTTGGGCAAAGAACGGAACAGTATAATAGGAGTAGCTGTTGCAGCCACCCCAATAAATTACCTGATAGTCCTTGGTGAGAGAGTAAGTTTCTGGTTGATTCTTTAAGAGATAGGAAAAGCGATTGGCATCAAAGCCAGAGCCAATTCTGGAATGGCCCATCCAACCAAAGTATCCATCATGTTCTTCGGCATAGCTTCGAGCAAACAAATACATCTGATCGACGCCACTATTCATAACCACTTTCACATCGAAATGAATTCCCTCTCGGGTAAATAAAAAACGGTGACCCATAATAAAATCACGCCCTTCGAAATAGGGGTAGCTCTGGCGCATGATGCGTTTTTCCTTGGCTGTTGATGGCATGAGCTTACGGATTTCACGAACGAAAGTTTGAAACTCACGAGCCCCGGCATCGGAGTCCAAGTCGGGATTGGGAGTTGACTGCTCCTCCACATACCCAAAAGCGAACGTCATGCTGAGGGTGGGCTTACCATCACGCATTCGAATCATCCTTTGATATTCGGGAAAGCTTTGCGCGGTCTCGGCGGTTGGATTTGCCAGTTTCACACTTATGTTTTGGTAATGAAGTCCCGCGACGTGATCACAGCCTGATCGTTGGGGTTCCCAATAATACCAGAAGGAACTCTGTTCTTGGTGATGGCTATCGGTGCAGTATTTCCAGCGCTCAGAAAGTATCACGGTTGTATTGTATGGCAGAGGGATTGGGGTGTTGGGCTGATCTAAAAATCTCACGCCAACAAGCCAAAGCCCGGTGTAGCTGTAAGGTAAAATCACTCCTCGATCAGTGACTTCAGCTCTGTCCCAATCCAGCTCCAGTTTGAGAGTTTTCTGAATACCTCCCCAAGAGCGGTGAGTGAGTGGACCGAATAGATATTTAATGGTGGGTTCTACAGTGTAATTAGCATAATACGACCGGTCCTCCGGAAGTTCCTTGTTCATGTCTTCGATTGTTTTAAATGCGGTCAAATAGTGGGCCTCAAAACTTACCTCCATCTCATCGCCATACTGCGAATACAGAAAAAAGGGCTCGAAATTTTGAGCAACGGAAGGAGTTGAAAGAGAGAGAAGAAAGAAAAGAATGAGTTGGTTCATAACGACCCCCACGGGAGAGACCAAGCCAGGTCGGTAATTCAAACTGTTTCGACCATCCTGCTGGTTTCATTCTAAATCAGAGGTATTTAGGAGGTAGTGAATTTAGATAGGGCTTTGGGATTGAGACAATTGGCCTCTTCAATAACAGGGCGAATCAGATTCTCATTTAAAAAAACTGAATTTAGCTACGGCAAATGGGATGAGGATGTAGAGGGTGACATCGCGAATAAGGTAGTAGCAAAACACGAGGGCAAAAAACTTCCAGCCGTACCGACTAATAAGAGCCTTAAAACCCTGAGCGCGCAAAACAAGGCGCATCTCTTGCCATTGCTGCTTAAACTTATGCCATGGGGTTATTAGGTTCTTCTGCCAGCTGGCAGTAGGAAGTCGTGTTCTCATTCAACTGAGTTTAATGGGGCCTGTGAAAATCGTCCATCCCAAATTGCTGGGCAGCGAATCATTTCAGGGCTTGAAAGTCCATCAGGTCGTGACTCTTGAGCTGGCGGCGCAGCGTTAGGCTGCCCGTTTGCCAGAATTAGAGCCTTCGGGGTTCTCGAAGTCCAGAATTTCATCGGTGGTCCAGCGTTTTTGGCAATCAGCCAATGAATTCTTTATGATTTGGCGTTTGAAGGCATGTTCAATTTTTACCCAACGATCAATGAGTTCCGTCGGCGCATTCTCTTCTTGGAGTGCTTCTAGAAGAATTTTCTCTCGAAGTTCAAATAGTTCAGGGGTCACATTGATATGGGGATGAGCATCGCCCGGCATGCGTCCTGAATACACGCGAGGGCCGCCCAGTGCTCCCGTCATAAAATCCACTTGTTGGCTTTCGATCACCTCTTGGCGGGTGTATTTAAAGTAGTGTTTGAGCCAGGGGTGGGCGTAGAGTTTATCATAAAAGCGTTTGGCGACTTTCTGAAGATAGGGCTTGCCTCCGATGCGTTCGTAGAGAGATTGGACATCAGACATAGGGCACTCCTTTGGACCTTGGTTCAGGCTACTGATCGGAAAAATGGGAGGTAAACTTTAGAGGCATTGTGGTC
>JBILOD010000467.1:0-3623 GCA_044374645.1 Pseudobdellovibrionaceae bacterium
CACAAGGCTTTTTGGAAGAACCTATAATCTTCACAAGAACTGGTGAACCCGTCGTCTCAAAGGACACCTTACAAGATTTAATCACATAGGTTTCTGAGGCACTGGCCCAAGATAAACTCAGACTCAGAAGGGCATTGACACCTACAAAACGAACAAGCTGTCTTAATATTGGAAAGTGATTCAAAGGTTTCTCCAATTTTACAAATAATAATTTTTGTTAAGTAATCGAAAAAAAATAGACTACTATGAAATAAACTTAATTTACTTATCTAAGAGGGTAGCTTCGTCAGAATTTTCTGGCTAGCAAATTATATAAATCCTGCGTTGCATTAAGTCTTTAAATAAAAAACCCCTTACCAAAGAAGGGGCTTTTTATTTTTCATTCGTATTTTTTTATCAGTAAATTCTAGTTATCTGTTCTTGCACCCTGCTCAATCCAAGTTCGAATCTTCGCTAACTGAGTATCATCGAAATAATTGGGCATATAGGTGGCATTATAGGCGGGCATTCGATTTCCACCCGTTGCGCCAGATGTTCTACAACCAGTATTCGTCGAAACGTATCCAGTCACTGAACTGCTATGTTGACATGCATCCTGAGAGCTAATCTCCGTCGCGGTGGATGCATCTCCTAATGAAGTATCGATATCTGCTCCACCTGGAGTCCCAGAAAACCTTATGCTGGTTGTTCCTGCTGAATTCGAAATTTCCTTCACATAGTAGATTGTCGTGTTTACAAGCGGAACTGGAATTGTCGCGCCTGTAAAGCGTATACTATCTCCCACAATAAAATTCAGAGAATTGGCCGTCATTCCAGGTGTTGCTGAAGAAGAGAAACTGGCAATGGCTGTTGACGCCTTACTGATAGCGCCGATATTTGTAGAGGTCCCCGGATTTCTAGCTCTTCCAGCCACCTTCTTATAAATAAAGGATTGATTGGGGTTTCCGCGCACAATACGATTGGTTAGACTATTTGCCACGTCAGGATTGTCATTGACGATACTGAGAGCTTTATTGGAATAGCCACCTTCATTGTTCGCCGCAGTTGTGGTTGAGTATCTGTAATAACCAAACCGAAATTTAAAATTGTTACGCTCTGTCGTACAGGCCCCACTCGGAGCATCTGCAGCCGGGTCATTACATGTTCCATAGGCAACTGTGTTACCGGAGAGGGCATCCGAACAGGTTCCTGCTGTATCAGCACCTGTCGTGCCGGTTGGCTTTCCTCCAGGGGCCCCAGCAGTCCCCGCAGTGGCGCAGCTGTTCCAATAGCCCATAGCTAAATTGCTACTCGCATTTCCCGTGATCTTTTGATAGTGACAATCAACACAAGCTCTCTTGTTTGAACCTACAGGCTGAGCCAATAAAGGAGCAATGTCAGAGGCAAACAAAACCGTTGGGCTCACTGATTTAAAAACGACGACGTTGCTCACTGGGTCTGTGGATGGACCATCCAGTGTGGCGGTTAATTTGTAGTTAGCAAAATCTGCCAAACTCGCCGAATTGGCAGTTACTGAAAATACACCGCTTCCGCAGGTGGTGGTAGCTACTGTAGCTGACCTTGAAAGAACCGTATTGGTCATAGTGATGGCTATGGGTGACCCATTTGGACTGCATTGCCCGGAAACCGTAAAAGAATCCGCTGTAACTACGCTGGTATCAGCATCGGTCGCGAAGCGATCACTGGTCGATGGACTGTCCGAATGACTGGAAATAGTGATACTGGCTGCCGCCAAATCCCTATTTAAGGTGATTTCTGAAGAATCAGCACTTTTCTGTAATTGCGCCTCATTCATATTAACATATAGCGTATTAGAACCGTCCGCAAAAAGTGTCGAGCCGGTAGTTGTATCTACGGTCATTGAAAACGAAGTCCCATCACAGGTGGCCGTGGTAGGTGAAGCGACCCCATTCACGTAAAGAGTGATCAGAGCATTGGTCACACTACACGTACCCAAAATTGGGAAGGTGATCGAAGAATTACTGGAATAGATGTAACTTTCGTCCGTGGGACTTGTGATGGCTACGGTAGAGACCACCCCTAAATTGTTGATCCAAGAAGCAAGCAAACTCAGTTGCGAGGCACTCAGGTAGGGGCCACCCTTAGGCATTCGATCTCCATAGGGGGGAGAGGAGGAAACTTTTTGGTATAAAACGGAATTTTCAGCTTCACCCGGAATAATCAAACCCGCCTTAATCATCTGGGCCGCGTCTGTGACGAAGCTAAAGCCCGCCGGAGCACTTGCTCCTGAGTGACATCGGATACATTGAGAAAGTGTATCCGCCACCTTTGAGGGCATATCACTCGAAACACCCTGATCTTTGATGTTTTTAAAAGAACAGCCAGAACTCCATAAAATGCCAACCAAGACATTTAACAGTAGGAACGCTTTCAACCTATTTCTCCCAAAAAACTTACCCACGGACAACCTCCTCAATAACCTTCTTTTAGTTTTCACCATCAAACTGTCGGACTTTTTATTTCAAACTTTAGTGAAATTCAGCATCCGTCATTTTAATTTTATAAATATCAACAGTTTAGATATGAGTATTTTATGACTGTCTCAAGAATGCTCCCTAAATATCTTGTATTAGGACAATCATCTTGAGCTATTAGGACCGTCGAAAAATACCCTACCTATCTCTCCTCTAAAACCTCAATCTGAGCCCAGATCAATGGTCATGGATACATCGATTCTCTTCTGGCTTGCCAATTGGTATTCCGCTCTAAAATATTTAGTAGCCACCAATGAAACAACCTGATGCTCTCCCAAAATGACATTGGGAAGTGAGATTTTTAAAAAATAACCTTTTTCACTGATCTGGCGTTTAAAAATCCCGTGGACTAAATTGGTGATTTCTCCAACGCAATCTAAAACGGGCCCTTCGATTTTTGTAAAACTTTGACAATAGGCGGTTTCAGCGATTTCCAGGATAGCCTCTTTAGAAAACATCACACAAATATTGCCGACAATTTCACCGGCATTGAGTCCGATAATTCCTGACACCTGAAATCCAGTGCGACTGGCCAATGGGGCCTGGCTGAGACTTTCTGTTTTAATAAGGTTTAGCTCTAATCCTGTAGAACCCACGATAGCGTCCTCAACGGCCTTCACCAACGCCGACTCCCATCCTTTTTCATAGGCTTTTAGAACCTCATCACGAATTTTGGGGTTGATGGAGCTAGACATTGTACTTCCTTTTTTTGACTTCGAGGGCGATCTCGGCTTCCACCTCTTTCAGCTTCTCAACCAACTTGGGCATCAATACGGGTTTAACCATAAAATGTTTAATTCCCGTTTTGACCGCCGTCATCACAGACTGCTGGTCTGATTCCACCGTAAACATCACAAAGGGAGTGTGTTGAATGGATTCCTCTTTACGAATTTTCTTAAATAACTCAAGACCATCCAAAACCGGCATCACCCAGTCCGAGAAAACTAAATCAAAGGGATCGCCAGCTGCTGCTGCATCCACGAGCTTCCTAAAGGCTTCAGCGCCATTTTCGGCCTGATCAATGCGCTCGCATTGAAGTTGGCGCATAGATCGACCAACCAACGAACGAACCATTTCAAAATCGTCAACGATCAATACTTTTTTACCCTTCCAAAACGCCCCACCATT
>JBILOD010000468.1:0-3615 GCA_044374645.1 Pseudobdellovibrionaceae bacterium
GATCGTGTTCTCTAGAAATTCATGGGTAGGAGGATAAATAATTTCAGCGGTGCAGGTATCAGGTTGAATATTCTCGCGTGGATAGGTTTGATAAACTCCTCGATGGGCCATGATGGTCATTTCTGAAAGTGGGCGTGCATGAGATGTTTTTATACTACCAATTGAAAATATCATACCGATCATAACAAATAAGGCTTGAATCATAGTACCCCCTCATTCCAAATATTTTACTGGATCTCTAGCCGACTAAGTTATCCTAACAGCCTGCATTCTAATCACGACCCAAACGTTTTTGTCACCTGCATACACCAACATAAGCGAGAGTGCCTCAGGTACCTGCCAAACTCGATGAATTGACTCGTACTAACGCACTTTCAGCAAACGTCTATCGGTGACCTGTATGCGGTTGAAATGGAGCTAGCAAGTTCGCGATCTAATACCACTATTCGAAGATTAATGACTCCCTATAATATAACAATGCCGCAAGACGCTTAGCTCTAATAGTACTTAAACAAATCCTCAATTTGTGCAACTGTAAGTCATGGCTTTCAATTCTATCTTCAAATTATTGGCTCTACCATTGGCACTCGGCATTTATGTGGAGTCGACTTTTGCGGAGCCCGCTGTTTATGTCCTCGATACCCAAGTCCTCCACGATCTCGAGAGTTCTGGATTCAGTATCAATGAAACCTTAGGACAGGCAAAATCAGTCAGTCGTACCTCTGACCTATTTAAGTCTAACGAGGCTTATCGTGGCGTCGCTGAGACCATCGGAAGACCTCTGCCTCATGACAAAAAGACCGATCAACTCCCTGATTTGATTCCCGAGAATTCAGGCGATGTACCAGATATGGTGCGGCGGCTTCGTGGATTTGAAGATAAAGGATCACGATCAGACAAAGACCTAAAAGGCGGTTTCATTATCCGCCGTGTCGCCAATAATTCACAATTTCCTTATTTGGTGGAACAAGATGGTGATGAACCTCGGCATTTCGATACTCGTTGGTTAAATTCCGAATATGGATATTTGAAGTTAATTGCAGTGGCCAACCGTCTAGATCGCAGTGACATAACGAAGGCCTCTTGCGGAGAAGTCCGTTTTATTTATCGATTGAGTTATAGGTCCAAAAAATCGAGTTCCAGTCTTCCCTTTTTTGTGAACGTGGTTCACCAGTATCCCAAACAAGATTCCTGCGTGAGCTTTGCGAAAAGTTGGGAGGGTTCAGCGATGAATGCCAAGGCCTTGAAGGGCGGCCCTCTTAGGACACTTACGTTCAGACAGCTAGAAGTAAATTTTCAATCTTTGCGTTTCACCTCTGGCTATATGCACGATTTCGGTGGACAGGCGATGTACATGCAGCGAGTATTTCGCAAATCAGGCTCACGCCTTGAACCCGTGGAGCTTGAGAACACGCCGGATGTTCTAGCCATCAAAAAAGATCCAACGCTTTTGAAGAGATTTGTTGAATACCTAAAGAAACCCGAGAATCTGAATCAATTAGATCTGGGTGTGTTGAATATCGACTTTGAGCCAAAGTTTCTAGCGAAGCTTTCCATCTCTTGGTCAACATTAGGCCGAGCCAGAACCGCAAATCGTCCCTATACAGAATTATTTCGTGAAAATCGTGCCCTTGTCGAAACCATCGATATTTCAAAACTGAAGTACATCAAAAGCCATGATGCTCTCATTGAGAGGCTGAACAATCTGACTTGTATGGGATGTCACCAATCTGGGGGAACGGCAGGCTTTCACATGCTCGGCCAAGCGGACGATGCGTTCTCTCATTCTTTTAACCGGCAACAACAAGCACTTTCTCCACATGCTTCAGCAGAGATCTCGCGAAGGATGGCATGGTTGAGAAATGTGGCTTCGGCACAAGAACCCAATCGTTTTCGACCACACTCTACTTTTTCTTCCGCTGATTGGAATTCAAACGCGGGTATTCCCAAATTCGATCCTTTGAAGGCAGGACAGCTTTGTTTTGCTGAAGCAGAAACTTTTTCTCATCAACCTAATTGCGGAGATCCAAAGGGAAGATCGGTTGAATGCCAAAGGACCGTGTTGGCCCACGGAAAGAAAGTCCTTTTGGGCGAATGCGTTTTAAAGGAAGCCGTGAATTCCTCAGGTCATGCTTGTTGGAAGGGTGAAATTAAAGAAAGTTCAACAACCCATCCTGAACGAAATCCTCCTGGATATAATTTCTTTGCCTTCGAGGATAAGTGGCAGCTTTCTGGCGGAATTTTTAAGGACCCAAAATCGTATGGCTGTGTCCTCCCTCAAAGTGGTGCTCCCCTAGGGCGAATGAGTCGGCGTTGTTCCATAGACGAAGAGAACGTCGAGGTCGATTTCGCGAATGGAATTCCTGACGAGCTTTGCGCCAATCAAGGCGGCTCTGGTTTTGACATGTGCGCGGCCAGTGGAGACTCAGGGGCCTGCCTTGAAACAAAAGTCGCTAGGTCGATGCTCGATACCTGCAGCGAAAAGCGCTTTTGTCGCGAAGACTACATCTGCCAGAAGTTTCCAGACTTCGACAAGATCTCCGTTAAAGATTACGTCCGCAAAAAGGGAGATCAGCTCATTAACCTGAGCCAACCTTCTAAGATTCGAGGCGATGTGATCGCAGAAGCACGCCGCCGCGGAATCGGGTTTTGCGTACCAACTTATTTTCTTTTCAATATGAGGCTAGATGGTCACCCCAGTCCTGTAACAGGGCTTCCGCCAGGTGAGCCCCATTATGATCGCAGCCAACCACTTCGGGGGTATAAATGAAATTACTTATATTCGTACTAGTTTCAATGGCAGGACAAATTGGTTTTGCGCAGGACTACGCTCTTGACGATGCTCACAACCATGATGGAACTCATGTTGAAGGTCAAACCGATTGCGGCAGCAATTATATGTTTGAGGGCGATAAAGCTCGACTTGGTTCGCACTCTTTCTTGATTTTGGGTGAAGATGGACCTGATCATTTATTATTAGATCACCGTTCAGGAACACCGCCTCACAACTACCAGTTCATACTCAGAGTTCGAGTGGATGCCAATGAGAAGGTAATTTACCGTAAGCTGTTGAAAGAAACGAAAATCGCATTGCCTGCAGTGACCACAATCTATTTTGATAAGACAGGCAAACAAGTAGATAGAACCTTCTTTTGTCTTCAAGATCTTAGGAAAATTTTTGGCTCAGAACAAAAGCCGAACGATGTGTACTCTAAATTATTTCCGATTCGCGCCTCCTGGCAGAAGGACGCTGATTTTGAAGGAGCATTTCCAATAAAGCAAACGGTCGTTCCTGAAGATCCCCTTATCATCGAGCGTAATGACGTTGAGATCGTGTTGTATCGCTACTTGCCTTCTTATCTGGAGCAATCCAGTTTTCGTAAAATGCTCAAGACTCGGGGAAGCCAATTTACATCGATATTGAGTCACGCCCCTATTCGTGCTGATGAGCCAATAGATAGTGCGGCAAAAAGATCCTCCTACATTAGGTCGGGAGCCCTTGATTCAAATGGTGAAATCTGTCAGAGCGATTACTATTTGAAGAATGTTCCTCCACCGAAAACAAAGCATGGATTCCTATTGCTTGCTGAAAATGGAAAGAACTCGGTATTGGCT
>JBILOD010000469.1:0-3614 GCA_044374645.1 Pseudobdellovibrionaceae bacterium
CTCTGATCGTGCTTTATTACATTTTTCACAATGACCCTTTTTTCTCCAAAAGTGAATAAAGAGCTTTAATCCCATCAGAGGCATTCCCTCTAAACACATTTTATGTTTACCTCGCTCAACCCCCAGTTTCCCCCTGCATCGGTGACATCGCCGGACCTTATGCGACTTTCTATTGAGATGAACCTCTATTCTGCCCTCTGTCAAAAACTCCTTGAAGTCTAAAATTTCAAAACCTTCAAATGCACTTGATAAAAAACGTGGTATCATCATCCTTGATCCTCCCGTTGAGTAGTGTGGTGCTACATATTTATTGAACCTCTTTTGAGGGAAGAAATAAAACAGGGAGGATCTTCTTTTTCTCTTTTTAGACTTCGATAAAAAGCTCCGAAATTCACCCGAAGGGGCCGAGCCGGATGCGAGGATTTCGGAGTCTAAAAAACCAGGATGGGCGTTAGTTTAAACTCGACTAAAATCTAGACATCTATTCACTTTTTTGAGGGAGAATCGGCCATACCCCCTAGTAGAAAGCCGGCCCACTCTCTCGGGGGTCCTTACTAGTCGTAAGGAGCTTACTAGGATGTCCGGTCTAAATGGGGAGCACTACATGGACACCGTCACTGAGATTGACGGCCCAAAACTTGTTGGCAGGATAGGTCCCAGGAATGATAGCCCTTAATCCAATTTATAAATTCATCTTTTTTGATAACTTCTACTGCTGACCTTATTGACCCATTTTCATAAGCAAAATAATATCCGCGGTTAACAGAAAGTATTGATTTGAGTTTTTCAAGAAGTGGCATTATTGCCTGAAGGAAAATATTGGTAATGGTACCTACGAAAAATGAACCCTCTATTAGTTGTTGAAGAGATATCGTTTTTTCAAAATTTGAATAAATTATCTCTCCGATGTTTATGACTGTTGATGTATCGAAGATAAGAACAGATAACGCTAAATTTATCATTAAAAAACTTTTTAAACTCGGTAATAGCGATCTCAATGTTAAGTATTCCGGATGGTCAAAAGTCATTCCTACTTCATTAACATTGGCACCATATATACCTCCATTTGGCGCATTGAAGAAAGTTAAAATCTGTCTCGCCCGTCGTTCAGATTGTAATTTTCCTCCTGCGCAAAAAGTGCTACAGCTATTCATTATAATTCTTAAATCATCGGTCGCTCTATCTCTAATGCTTGAGAAGTTATTTTGGAATTCATCATCAACAAAGTGCTCGAAAAAATCACCAAGATACTCTAAACTTGTATAGCTCCAAGCCTCCGTGTAGACTCTTGAGTTACCATGGGTATTAATTATTAAGTAGGATACTTTTTCATCATCCTTTAATAACTTGGATATTTTGTTTTGGAACTCCACTTGAATGTCCAATTGGGTTTTTGCCCTTAAAAAATTATCTCTCGTATCTATAATTAATGGTTTGTAAGTTACATCAGGCCTTAATGTGTTAAACATTTTCCCAATTACCGAGTCAATCGCACTTGTAAGACCGAAGCTATCATTAAAGATCACATTGACAGCAACTTTTCGGAACCCTAATTGTCCGTATCGAGTATCATTTTGACCTGAACTGGAACCCAGACAGCTAACCGCAAAAAAAAGTGATAGAATTGAAATAAGATTTAACATTACCCCTCATTTTTTCTCAAAAAAAAGATTTTCAAATAATTCAAAAGCAATTTCTGGGCCAAAACCTATGCCTCAATTCAGCGACAAGTACTCCCGATACTCTTCAAATCTTTGTTACTAGTATTATTACTAGTCATATTCATAGTCGTACCTCTTTAGTTAGAGGCTGACGAGGTGGGCCGGTTTTCTAGAGGGTAAGTCCAGAGGGAGTTTTTTTTGGATTTCAGGAATCGAATGTGATAGCACAAAAATGATTTTTTGGACTCTAAGTGGAGTGTCAAAGTTTTTTGCACTTGGAGACGGAGCCGCAGAGACGGAGCCATAATCGAAATGAATCATATTAAATGATACCCCAGTGATTCCCGGTAACGGACTCCCCATAGGGGAATGCGCTACATAAAAAATATTTTATCGTAACCTAAAGAAGTGCTTCAGTTTTCCCAAAAGCCTTGCCATTATTTGTAATTCAACCATTAGGCTATTGGATTCACTTATGAGGACAGGGATGTCGAGCTTAGGTGGCGACTCCTTGCTTCAAAGCATCCAAGACTAGTTTGAGCCTGTTAAAGAACATCTTGAATAAGAAAAACAAAGTTGAAAGTAGCTCCCATAGATCCCGCCCAAAGCCGGTCACAAATAGGCCTTCGAGTGGCTCGAATCGTATATTTTCAGGAGTTCGCTGGTAACCAAACATTATGTTTCACTAGGGGGGAAGGGGGGCGTAAGCAAGACTATTCACCTGGAAAAAGAATGACCTTTGAGCCTTTTTGGAAAATGGATGCCATTGGACTAGCCATTCCAAATTTATGATTCTAGCATTCTATTAAGCAGACCGTAGATACCAAACCAACTCATTCGGAGACGACGAAAAATGAAAAAAAATATTCATCACATTGAGCGCATTATTAGAATTATTCTGGGCCTCGGACTTACAACTATGGCGTTTCTTGGGCCTGCCAACTTATGGTTTTTATTAGGTATTATACCGCTGGCAACGGGCCTCATCGGATGGTGCCCTCCCTATGCTATTTTAGGAATAAACACCTGTAATTTAGGAAAAAAATAGAACCAAAACTTACTCAATTGATTTTGGGAACCGGTTCAAACCGAAGAGCATCGGCTCCCAATGATCAGTTATACCACTTACTTCTTAGTCTTTAGTTTTGAGGCGATCGTTATTGTCTGAAATAAACTTTTTGATATCCTCAGCAACACCCAAAAGCTTAAGCCATTGTTCTTTATAAAGAGTTACTGGAAACCGTCCCATTCCATAAACCGATAGCGCCCCTTTTTCACTCACCTTGAACGACAAAGTTCCTGCGCTGGTTTTCTTACCTTTAAGAGATTCGTTCTCAGCTTTCAATCGCTCAATTTCAGCCTTTAAATCATCTGACATATTTGAACCCTCCTATATAAATTGATGTTAAATTTCTATTTACCAATTTGTTTCATTCTCAGACTCGCTATAGACCAAGGTAAATTCACTGCCTTCAGAATGAATTTTTAATCGCCCATCAGCAGATACAAATTCATAAATTCCACCATCCCCATTAAACTGGGTCGACAGGGCCTCGGCCTCAGAGCCGCTGTAATGAACCACCACTGTTTTTTGAATGGGATTGATTTCAACTCCTTGACCCCTTGCAATCATGATCGTTCCGTCAAATTGACCTTTTCCTCGATCAGCCACAATAAGTGTCATCGATTCGCCCGTGGAAATTTTCTTACCTTTCCCCATGACTGAATTCTCCGGGACGACATTCATTCCAGCGTAGAGACGTTGGGCATCATCATCGGGAGTAAAGGCATAACCTGAACGGATATTCACCATCACGCGATCTCCTGTGACGGTAAAGTAAGAATTCGTGCGCGCAAAGACAGACACTTGAAAAAACAATGATATGAGCACTAATACAAATCGCCCCATAAAACCCTCCTCACGAAGCATTGAAGGGCGATTCAATATAAAAG
>JBILOD010000050.1:0-12177 GCA_044374645.1 Pseudobdellovibrionaceae bacterium
AAACACTCAATTCTCTCACTGCATATTGGAGAAAATCCACTGACGTCATCAAATACGATTTTTGTATTAAGTTTGTGGAATTCTATATATTTTCTTAAAATTGTATAAAAATGGGTCAATCGGTTAGTCCTAGAATGACTGGATCGGACTGAGCTTCGAAATGAAGTTCGCGCTCTTGTGTGAAGGTTGGACAATTCAGTGGATTTTTTCCCTTAACACACAAAGCCAAAATTAAATTTGAAGTACAGGCTGACTTTTGCTAGCATTAAAGCATGCGAATTGTTTTGATTTTGACATTAGTCCTGTTAACAGTTGTAGGTGCTTTCGCAAGCAATAATGGTGTTTGCTTATCTCAGCACAATTCGCATGAAGTGTCGATAGTCGCCGCCGACTCCCATACCTCTACTGACACTGATAGCGGGCCTTACGAATCAGATTGCCACCATGAAGGCTCTTTATGTCACAATTGCCACCTTGGCCATTGTTCATTGCTTATTTCAAATCCATTTAGTTTGAGTCTATCAATAAAATTAGACTGCCCCCCATTGATTGTTGGTAGACTACCCGCAGTTTATCTAAATGGTCCCTTTCGTCCCCCAATAGCTTAATTTGGGTTCAAACTTTCCCCTTAGACTTGCTCAGTTTTTTTGAATTGGTTAGCGACAATCAAATAATCATTGTTTGCTTATAACTGAGCTTTTCTTTTCCATGGCAAGTGGCACACTTAAGTTCTGAACCCATTCAAATAAATCAATCCAAATTCTTATTTACTACTTATTCGAGGAGGATAACTTGAATTTAATTTCCTTACCAAAAGGACACCTTATAAAGATAAGCTTGAGTCTTTTCATTACCTTAACTTGCGCTTTATTTGTCGAAGCCCAGGAAAAGAACTGCGACTCAAAAAATTATGAGGAACTTGTGAAGTGCGCCCTTGATCAAGCACTTGAAATACAAGTTTCTGAGCAAAAACTCAATACCACAAAAAAACTTGAAGGGATGGCAAAGCAACTTCTAAATCCTGAACTTCAGATTGAAAATCTTCAAAAAGGTTCTGAAAAATCCGAAACTTCTGCGACATTACTTTTTGATGTGCGCCTAGGCGGTAAAAGAGCTGCCGCACTTAACGAGGCACAAGGAGAAATTCAGAAATCCAGTGCAGAAAAGGACTTGTCGGTAGCGCAATTTAAACTTGACCTGATGTTAAAGCTTTACCGGCTTACGCACTTGAACCATGAGTTGAAAATTGAAGAAGAAACAATAAATACATTTTCCAAAATTATCAGCCAGTTCCAAAGCAAACCTGCTCTAACCCCTGAGCAGGAAGTTTCTCTATCTATTTTTAAAATAGCAACGTCTGAGCATCAATTAAACCTCGTTCGGATCAAAAATGAGAGTCAAAAATTGGCTCAAGATATCTCTAGCTCAACCAACTTACCGAAAGATTTAATTCTAAAAAATTTGCCGCAACATAAACTGAATTGGCCCGAGGTTGCTGAAGACACACAATCCGAAAACTCTCCCCATGTCAGATTTGCAACCGGGGACCTTCAAATTGCGAGAGCCCTCAAGGAAAGGTCCGATGCCGAAGTCTGGCCAGATCTTAAAATTGGTCCATCGTTCAAAGTGCAAAAAGATGGAAGTGCTGGTACTGAAAATTTTGTTGGACTTTCACTCTCTATGCCACTGGCTGTACTCAATCAAAACACTGCTGGTCGAGCCTATAGCTCTCAAAAAGTTGTAGAAGCTCAACTTAATCACACCCTGACGACACGAAAGGTCTCAAGCCTTCGTGAGCAACTCATTCAAAAATACAGAACTACAGTGGCTTCACTTAAAAATTTAATCACTGATGCTTCAGCGGAGGATAAACATAAGACTGTTGAACGTCACTTTTTTAAAGGGATGATCTCTAGCTCGCTGGTGATTGAAGCTCACAGACAACTTATTGAATTTGAAGAAAAGAGAAATGAATCTGAACGAGAAGCTATTGAAGCCCTTGGCTCAATACTAATCATCGACAACAAAATCTCCGAGGCTATACTATGAAATCATTTTCACTAATCACATTAGCATTACTAATTCTGACGATCACTCAAGGAGGCGTAGCGAGAGTTCACCCCGTTAATAAGGATAAAAAAGAAGAGCAAGTAAATAAAGATCGCCACGAAACTACTGAAAACCATGAGGCTCATGATGATCATGATGAAAACAAAGATCATGAGGATCACAACGATGACCATAAGCATGAAACTTCTGGCGAAGATCACGAGAGCAATTCTCAAGTTGGACCGGGTAAAGGAATTTTGGAGGCCAGTGAATCTGAAGGTATTAAATTATCTCCAGAGGCAGAAAAGAATTTTCAAATATCTCGAATTAAGGTTTTCGATAAAGTAACGAAAGTTCCAAAGCAAGCTATACTAAAAGCACTTGCCGAAAGAAATATCTATCGACTTCGATCTGGCTTTTACAAGCGAATTGATTTTGTTGAAATCAATCGCACAACTAATGAAATTACAATTCAATCTAAAGACCTTAAGCCTGGTGATGAGATTGTCATTCAAGGGCTCGGCTATTTACGAACGGCTGAAATTGCGGCTTTTGGTGGCGCCCCTGAAGGTCATTCACATTAAAAGGAGTCTGATATGCTTAATCAATTAATTCGAATTTCAATTTATAATCGTGGTGTTGTTCTATTTATCACTTTATTGATGGTTGCAGCAGGGATTTATAGCTTTCAACATCTGCCAATAGATGCTGTGCCTGATATCACCAATAACCAAGTTCAAATCAATACTGTTATTGAAGGTCTTGCTCCTGAGGAGATCGAGCGAACCATCACATTTCCTGTTGAATCATCAATGAGGGGAATTGCTGGTGTGGAGCAGGTACGCTCGATCACCCGCTTTGGACTTTCACAAGTCACTGTTGTCTTTAAAGACGAAATTGACATCTATCGTGCAAGACAACTTGTGACAGAACGGCTGCAAGGCGTTTCTGAAGATTTACCTTCTAAAGCAAGACCCGAATTAGGACCCATTTCCACTGGCCTTGGTGAAATTTATCAATTTGTTATTGATTATAAAACACGGGCAAAAGGCGACGAGCGCACCAAGCAGCTGATGGAACTTAAAACGCTTCAGGATTGGTTTGTTAAACCCCGATTGTTGACCGTTGAAGGGGTCGCTGAGATCAATACCTCTGGTGGTTTTGAAAAACAATACCATGTCCAACCAGACCCTAAAAAAATGGCCTCCTTTGGAATTCACTTTGATGAAATAAAAGAAGCCTTAGAAAAAGTGAATCGGAATGTGGGTGGTGGGTACGTTGAACAGACGGCTGAACAATTTCTGATTCAAGGAATTGGACTCATTAAAACAGCAAAAGAGATCGAAAGAATTCCTGTCAAAACTCTTGAGTCATTTAAAGTCATCACCATTGGTGATATTGCAAAAGTCGCTCTTGGCAAGGAATTGCGAACGGGCTCTGCCACTTTTGATGGTGATGAGGCGGTATTAGGGACAGTCATGATGCTCCTTGGAGAAAATAGTCGAACCGTTTCAACACGAGTGCATGAAAAGATTGAAGAAATTAAGAAAACACTTCCTAAAGAGATCGAATTGACCACAGTTTATAATCGCTCTGATTTAGTCAATGCTACATTGGGAACTGTTGAACACAACCTCATCATGGGTGCGTTCTTGGTAACTATGGTGCTTTTAATCTTGTTGGGAAATATCCGCGCAGCTCTCATCACTGCTTTAACAATTCCTTTTTCTCTTTTAGCCACGTTTCTTGTAATGAAACCCCTTGGCATTTCGGGAAATCTCATGAGCCTAGGAGCTTTGGATTTTGGCATTATAGTTGATGGTACCGTCATTGTACTTGATAACTGTGTGCGGTTTCTGCAAGAACGCACTCAAAAGCTGGGCCGGAAACTGACTTCAGAGGAAATTAAAGAAGCGATTTATGAAGCTACGGTAGAGATTCGGTCAGCCGCAGGGTTTGGCCAATTTATTATTGTGATGGTCTTTCTCCCTGTATTTGCTCTCACTGGAGTTGAGGGCAAAATGTTTATACCCATGGCCTCTACTTTTGCTATTGCAGTGTTAGCGGCTTTTGTTCTTTCTTTTACGACGGCTCCTGCGCTCGCCAGTCTTTTCCTTACGGCCAACACAAATGATAATGAGCCCATACTCATGAAGTGGATACGCAATCTCTATGTGCCCTCGTTTGAATGGGCTTTTAAGTATTCAAAAACAACCATGACTTTGGCGTTATGTTCGGTGCTACTCGGAGTTTGGCTTTTTATGACTCGCGGAGCAGAGTTTCTGCCGCAACTGGGAGAAGGTTCTTTTGCATTTCATATGATCCGACCTGTTAATACAAGTCTGAGCCAATCGGTTGAGTTTCAGAAAAAAGCGGATGTGATCGTCGAATCTTTTGCAGAAGTGGATCATGTTTTTTCAAGAATCGGTACAAGTGAAGTGGCAACTGATCCAATGGGTGTAAACGTTTCTGATACCTATATTATGCTCAAACCAAAATCAGAATGGGCACTTGTTAATGGTCACCAACGCAGTTATCAAGAATTAACAGATGGTCTCTTGGAAAAGTTAAACCGCGAACTTCCAGGACAAACCTACTTAGCTTCTCAACCTATACAGATGCGATTTAATGAACTTTTGGAAGGCACAAGAGCCGACGTTGCTGTTAAGATTTTCGGTCCCGATTTAAACCAGCTCGTAGAACTGGCAAAGAAAACTCAGGAAATTGTTTCCAAAGTCGACGGAGCTGGCGATGTCGAGGTTGATCTTGCTGGAACTTCTCCCGTACTCAAAATTGAGCCTAACGAAACTAGTCTTACCCACTACAATGCCTCAATCTCAGATGTGCTTAGCTCCATCTCCATTGCACTTGGTGGGCAAGAAGCGGGCTTTCTATATGAGTCAGAAAAAAAGTATCCCATAGTCATACGACTTGATGATGAAGAAAGATCTGATCTTGAAACAATCGGAGAACTTCCCATAGGGATTGGGGTCAACAAAACTGTTCCTCTCAAGACCTTGGCTTCAATCGGATTTAAGGAAACATACGGATCTGTTAATCGGGAGAATTCAAACCGAAGAACCGCGGTGCTTATTAACTTGAGAGGCCGAGACACAGCGTCCTTTGTTAAAGAGGCTCAAGAAACTGTTACAAAAGAAATTAAACTTCCCGATGGGTACTACTTTGAATGGGGAGGAAACTTTAAAAATCTAGAACAGGCGAGATCACGTCTGATGATTCTAGCACCGATTGCTCTCATTCTTGTCCTTATGATGGTCTATGCGGCGTTTGGCAGTATTGGAGAAACCCTACTCATTTTTGGGTGTGTACCCATGGCTCTTGTCGGAGGTGTCATTGGATTAATTGCCAATGGTCTTCCCTTTAGCATTTCTGCTGGAATTGGATTTATCGCCCTTTCTGGCATTGCAGTGCTAAATGGTGTCGTGCTCGTCAACTTCTTTAACCAACTCAGGGCCGAAGGAGTAACTGGGAAAAACTTAGTATTACAGGGAACTTTGGTTCGACTACGTCCAGTGATGATGACCGCACTTGTGGCAGTATTTGGCTTTATTCCGATGATGATCTCAACAGGCGTGGGAGCTGAAGTTCAAAAGCCACTGGCGTCTGTTGTTATCGGCGGAATTATATCTTGAACCTTACTGACTCTCATCGTTTTACCAGTTGTATTTTCGGTCTTTGAATCAAAGATGAAAGGTCGTGTAGCTCATTAAACTAATTATTTAACTTTTTTTTTAAACTTAAGAACAAAAAAACATTAATCAGGAGGTATTTTTTTATGAAAACTTTTAAGACAATATTGGTTGTTGTATCGACAATGATTCTCGGGGCAGGTTGCGGTCACCTTCATAAGGTACAAGGAACAGAAACCCCATCCACAATTCCAGAAGGAGTTCGTGTTTCCATTGGATCTAAAGAAGTGAAGGAGGGAGATAAAGTCGATGTCATGCAATCTGTTTGTAAACAAGTTAACGCCGGTCCTAGAGTAGGAACAAGAAATGTTTGTCATAACGAAAAAATAGGAGAAGCAGTTGTATTGAAAGTCCTTGATCATGATTCAGCAATTGTACAGCCCCAGCAAGGTTTAACCATGGATTCTAAAATGCGCGTCGAAAAACAGGGAGAAAAATAATACAGCCGTTTTGCCGAGAAATTTGCCTCTTTTCTTGGGATGGGGGCAAATAGTTTCTGTTTTAATTCAGTTTAGTAATTTAACTTATGGTTTCCATAAAATCATTTCATCATAATGATTGCCATTCACACTTTCGATAAGTGGCGGAATTCCGCCACTTCAAATTTCATTTAAACTATTGGTTCTTATGGAATAAGCGTCAGTCAAGTCTCTACTCCTTTCCAGTCTTATAGTTTTTTCATGTAATCTTTACATGAATTGCACGATTGATAAGCCCGTGATAAACAACACGTGTTGAGTCTTGATGGCAACGCTTTAGTTCACGCTGTTCACCCAATATTAATGTAGCCATCATAAAAATGGGGGCACCAAAGCATGAAACACAATGTCCTTTTGATTGATGATGATCCAGCCATTCTATCAGCCATGACAGCTTTTCTCAGGGACGAAGGTTTTTTTGTAAAAGCGGTTTCAAATGGCCCCGAAGGCATTGCCCTCATAAGACAGAACACAATTCCCATTTCATTAGCACTTATAGACTATCACATGCCCACAATGAGCGGTACAGAAGTGATAAAAGAAATTCGCAAGCTAAATAAGGAACTCACTATCCTTGCGTTCTCAGGTGATGACTCCATTGAGACACATAACGACTCTCTGAATTCGGGCGCCATTTTCTTTGTAGCAAAAGATACTGCCGACGCCAAACTCTTAGGAATTATTCACAGAGTTTGCAGAGAGGTCGAGCGGAAAACAAAACCGTTGGTTATCACAAGCAAAACTGAAAACTATAAATTTTTAGAGTCTCTAGGCATCATTGGCATATCTGATAAAATGGCTGAAGTCGGCAGACAACTAGTCAAGTATGCTTCAATCAATGAGACCGTCTTAATAAGAGGAGAAAATGGAACAGGAAAAGAATTGATTGCTAAAGCAATTCATCAAAATTCAAATCGACGCTTACAGAAATTTATTCCAATTAATGCCGGTGCTATTCCCGAAAATCTAATAGAAAGTGAACTCTTTGGGCATGAAAAAGGGTCTTTTACTGGCGCCACTCATGACAAAGTGGGAAAGTTTCAAGCAGCAAATTGCGGAACTATTTTTCTTGATGAAATTGGAGACATGCCTTTTCATTTACAAGTGAAATTGCTTCGGGTGCTACAGGAACGGACAGTGACTCCCGTTGGCTCAAATATTTCAAAAAAGATTGATGTTAGAATTATTGCTGCGACGAATGCCCCCTTGGAAGAACTCGTCAAAGAAAAACGATTTAGGGAGGATTTATTTTATCGCCTGAATGTCCTGCCAATAAATGTTCCACCATTAAGAGAGCGACCTGAAGATATCCCTTCGCTGGTTCATTTTTTCTTAAACGAAGCGAATCAACGGAATCATTCAAAATTGAAAATTCTTGAGTCTTCTGTTGAAGCCTTAAGTAAGCTGCAATGGTCCGGAAATGTTCGTGAACTGCAAAGTGAAATTGTACGTCTGGTGAGTCTATCTGAAGGGCCATTTTTAGATATCACACTCTTATCAAATGAAAGCTCACAGAAAAACAAGGACCTCAAAAGAAAATCAGACCTTGAGTCATTAAGAACAAAAGTCAACCTTACTGAAAAGCAGATTATCGAATCCGCACTTAAAAAGTATTTTACGGTAGCAGCAGCGGCACGGGCTCTTAATATGAAAAGGAGCACACTCAGAGATAAAATAAAAAAATACGGAATTTTATTATTTAAAGAAACAACAAACGAAACCGAGGGGATTCTATGAAAAAGTCATTTTTTATATTTTGTTTTATTTTGGCAATTGGAAACAGTCGAGTCCATGCTGAAGAGGTTGAGTCAGCTCAACTGACTGCATATGAAAAACTTGAGATAGCTAATGCGATAAATACGCTTCTTAAATATCGGGTAGTTACTTTTAGTGAAAACGCTCAATGCGTTGAGGTTAAGCGAGATTTGATTCAGGAACTATTAAACGAAGGATTGATCAAAAAAGAGTCTACAGTATTAATGTCAATTTGTGCTGATGGGTCGAATTAAAATGCAAAATAGATATTATTTTATCTATTTTGTTCTTATCATCATTGGTGCAAGTCTTGCGGGCGGTGTAATTATGTTTAAGCGACAACCAAGCATTCAAAATAGCCACTCACTCTTAAGGGTGGCTTTCCCACTTGATAGGACAGTGACAAGCTACGAGCCAACCAACATCAGTATTGCTGCTGAATATATCTTTTTGGAAAATGTCTTTTCACCTCTTGTTGAGATGAGTGAAAGTGGCGCCATTACACCGGGTGTCGCTGAAACTATTCGGTGGGATGGAAGTAAGTTGATTCTTACCATCAGAAAAGATCTTAAAACAAAATCAGGCCAAGCCATTACTAGTGAAGATGTTTTATTTTCTTTAAAGCGACTTCTTGTCCTTACTGGCAACACACACGGCAACTTCAAAGAACTTGTCTGCGATGGTATTGATCTCAAATCGGTTGAACAAGACTGCCCAGGTTTGCGCTTGGAAAGGGATTTGATAGTTCTAGATGCAGGAAAGCGCAAAACCTTTTTACTTCCGATGCTCGCTGCCATTGATTTTGCGATTGTTCCAAAAAAGAGCGTCAATCCAAAAACTTTAAAAATTGAAGATTATTCTGAGACCAGTGGTACTTATTATGTCGTTAAAGATCACGGCAATGGACGGATTGACCTAAAAGTAAACCCTTATCATTACCATTATTCGCAGAACATCGCACAGAAAGTGGAACTCATTCCATATACGGCAAAAACAAACGGAAATAGCCTTGAAGCTTTAAAAAATAATGAAGTTGATTTAGTCACAACGGTAGATGTTAAAAAGGCAGATGAACAAATTCCATTTGTTCAATCCAATGAGATTTTTGAAAATCATCTGACCCAAAAAATTCGCCTTCACCTACTCGTATTCACTGAGAAGGGCATCAAGAACCTTACCAAGGATGAAAGGATCTATATTTCGCAAAAAGTACGAGCTGCATTTTCTAAAATCTATGGTCAAAGCTTAGGTTTTGAACCAAGAAATGAGTTTTTTCCAAGTCTTGGTGAAGGAGGACTTTCCAAGGATCAAAAACATTTGGTCGAAACGTTTAATAAACAATCGGGCATAAATCCCAATAAGAAATTTAGACTTGGGTTAATGCGAAGAGGAGGAATTGAACCTTGGTCAATTCCTATCCGAGAAGCTATTCCCGAAGCAGAAACTTACTTTGAAGACAATGTCCCCGATCTTAAGAAAAATCTAAGCGAAGAAGATTATCCTGAAGCATTTATTGTTTCAACGGATACAGGATTTATGGAAGACATTAGTTTAATCTCTTATTCGTTAAATGCCGGATTCTTGGGGTTGTCAAAATCAGATCGTCTTCGATGGATTTCTGATTATATGGCCACTTCTGACAAAAACACTCGCCTTACTAAATTAAAGGAGCTTCACTTTAGAGCCCTAACTAATCCTTGGATTGCGCCTTTAGTGACATCTCCCTATGCGGCCACTGTGCGGAAACCATGGAAAATCAAATTATCGGATCTTTACGCAAATAATCCACTATGGCTAATTCATATCCCATAACCAGGTGGTTACTTAGTCGAAAAGATTTATTTCACCCCTCCTTTACTCAATATGGATGGCCCGACAAGTATTTGTCTTCGATCTTTGATTTTGCGGCCCAAATTGAATTTGGTGGAATAATAGGCCGTGGCCGCGGCACCGATTTTTGTTCTGAAACTTCTATTGAAAAGGCTTCCGCTGAAGCAATCGAACGTTATCTCTGCAAAAAACTTAAAATGAACTCTACTGGGCTTTCGGTATCAGGTCGGTCTACTTCGGTAGAACACGCTATGGGTGAAGCTCTAGAAAGATTTTATTTGTTCAGTCATTTAGACTTAAAACTTCCTTTTATTCGATGTCCTGATAAGTTACTTGAAAAGCTGACTCTAAACTCAATCCTTAGGGAATTTGAAGAAAAAACTCAATCTGTTTTTGTCAGCTTTCATCAAATGGCCACGCGCCCCGGTGATTCTGGAATTGTTTGCTTTATCGAAGATACGAAGACGAATATCTTTTCCTTTGGTTTTAGCTATGGCCAAAATGTTGAACTTAATCTCCAGCGTGCTTTCTTTGAGGCCGTCCCCAATTTTATAGCATTAAAAGAGGCTCATGAACTATCGTCTACAGCTCAATCCAAATTACAAGAGGACACCACTCTATGGCATTTGAGCGAAGATTTTCACTCACAAATCATGCCATTATTATTTCAGGATCAACCTAATCAAAAATCATTTTTTAGCACTGCTATCGCTTACCCTTCATTTGAAGTAACCGAAATTGATATTCAATCACTGGGAGAACTTAAAGATTGCCCGATTAAGCCAGTGAGAGTTTCCATAAAACCTCGAAGGGACTTTTAATGAAAATCCCTCGCTGGTCATTTCCTATTCTGAAAGTAAAACATTTAAATGAAATTCGGGAACCATTGGGTAGCTCCGTTGCTGACTTTGAAAAAAGGCAAATCATATATTCTTTTTTGGGTTTATTGATATTGATGGGGGCTTCAATAATTATGAATACTTTACATCTCCAATCCGTGGCCGAACAAAGTACTCGTTTTGTCAAGCGGATGATGCAAATGGGATCAATAAGAGATGCATCCTACGTTTTAGAAGAATCTCTTCAGGATAACTTTGAAACGATTAAATTTAACTCTCCCAGATCTGATCGTTCCTTTGGGCTTCCAGCAAATGAATTCATCAGACCCAAACAACCACGACTTATCGATCTATTGTACAAAGATAAGATTGTTGTCCCCTTCAATGATTCTGTTTCAGGTTATTCGAATGAAGAATTCATTTTCGTTTATAACCGCTTTGCACTTGTACCCTTTGCAGTTCTTTTGTGGCTCTTTATCTTATTGGTATCAATTCCTCAAACAAAAGCTATCAAGAGGCGACTCACTAATCAGTTTGAAAAAGACCTCGCACTTGAAAAGGCAAAGGAAAGCGAACGGCTATCTGATGAGGTTCGACATAATTTAAGAACGCCACTGGCATCCTTAATGAGAATTCCTGCCCGATTGCCTGAAAGCCAAAAACAAGACCGAGATTTATTAAATATATCAATTGAGCAAATAAAAAAATTGATTGCAAAAATCGATCACAGAAAGCTGAATCAGGAACAAGACCAAAATCACTCTCATTCGATCTATGACAGTTTGATAAAATCAATCAATCAAATTTCTACATCAATTCCTTTCGGAGTCGCTTTTAATTTTCAAATTGATGATTCGCTCTGCTCAGCAAAGGTCTCGCATGTCCCGGTTGAGTTGCAAATTCTCACTGGAAACATTATCAACAATTCATTGGATGCCTTTAGTGATTCAAAGGGCCAAATTGAATTTATTGCTAAGGATATTGATCCCTATCTTCAGATTGAGATCAGTGATAATGGTCCCGGAATTCATCCCGGAATAATCGATCATGTTTTTAATCAAGGATTTACAAGCGGTAAAGCTAATGGCACGGGACTAGGTCTATACCATGCAAAGACTCAGATCGAGGCTTGGGGTGGTCAAATTAATATTAAGTCAGAGGTCAACACAGGTGTTAAAATCATGATCCGACTACCGATTCACGAAAGATATTCTTGGTTTGTTCCCCGGCTTAAACTGAACCCATGGAGCGAAATCTATATTCTCGATGATCAACTCACTGGACGCGAACTTTGGAAACTTAAATTAAATGAAAGTGGATTTAATTCAAAAGTGCATCTACTTTCCAATAGTACGGAAGCAAAAGATATCTTGAATCGCCCAAATTCAGACTTTTCTAATACCATTTTTATTTTTGACTTTGACCTTAATGAATCAATCAATGGAATTGATTTATTGAATTTGATCCCAACACACACACGACGCTATTTATCCACAGGTCACTTTGATAAACAGG
>JBILOD010000143.1:0-8487 GCA_044374645.1 Pseudobdellovibrionaceae bacterium
AGGCCCAAATGAGGCCAAAGCCCTACACCTCATTGGCGATGTAAGAGATAAAACCGCCATTATTCTTGATGATATGATAGATACTGCAGGAACTTTAACACAAGCTGTTGACAGCCTCATAAAGAATGGTGCAAAAAGGGTTTTCGCCGTAGCGACCCACCCTATCCTTTCTGGGCCTGCAATCAGCCGGATTGTAGAAAGCCGTCTTGAAAAGGTTTGGGTAACAGACACAGTTCCCCTTAAGGAAATGGCTCAAAACTGCGGAAAAATTGAAGTTGTTTCTGTGGCGCCCGTGATTGCTGAAGCTATCAAGCGCATCCACGGAAATGACTCCGTTAGCTCTTTGTTTGATTAGTAGAGGAAGGTACCATGAAAGAACGAATTGAATTATCTGCTGATGTAAGAACCACTGGCAAGGCTAACTCTCGCGCTTTGAGAAGAGAGGGAAAAGTCCCAGCTATTGTTTATGGCGCTCACAAGAATGCAAATTTCTTTGTTGAAGAAAAAGCGATCAAAAAATATAACACTCGCGCTTTTGAAAACGCTCTTTACACACTAAAAAGCACTTCAAGTGATTTGAATGGTGTTGTTGTTCTCATGAAGGATGTGACTGTTCACGCTCTTTCGCAAAGACCAACTCACGTTGATTTTTACGCTATCGACTTGAAAAAACCGATTCGCGTATTCGTTGAAGTTCGTCTTGAAGGTAAGCCAATTGGTCTATCTGAGGGCGGTTTGCTCAACGTTGTAACTCGTGAAGTGGAAGTTGAGTGTTTGCCAACTGAGATTCCTGAAGCCATTTTAGTCGATGTCACTGATCTTGGCATTGGACAAGCGGTACACGTATCTGACTTGAAGGTGTCAGGCGGCGCAAAAATAATTTCTCTCGGCCACCTTACTGTTGCCGTTGTGAATAAAGAAGATGAAAAAGCTGCTGCAACTGAAGCAGCTCCTGCTGCTACCGCGGCGGCTCCTGCTGCTGGTGCAAAAGCTCCTGCAGCTGCAGCTGGCGCGAAAGCCCCTGCCGCTGGCGCTGCAAAAGCTCCTGCTAAAAAGTAATCCATTTTATGTGTTGAGGTCTCAATTTACGGATTGAGACTTTGCATTCGAATCGGGAACTAGAACGAGGTAAGTAGTTTTACTCCATGTTCTTGCCCAAGAGGTTTTGCATGTGGATGATTGTTGGACTTGGAAATCCAGGCGCTAAATATGCCTTCAATCGTCACAATATTGGTTTTTTAACTGTCGACGTTATACATGAGTCCTTTGGACGCCCAAGTTGGAAGGCCCAAGAAAAAGCTCAAGTTTGCAAAATCGATTGGAATGGTAAACCCTGCCTACTTGTTAAACCCCAAACTTTTATGAATCGCTCCGGGGAGTCAGTGATTCCCCTACTCAACTTCTATAAAATTCCCGTCGAAAATCTTTGTGTGATTCAAGACGACATTGATCAAACTTTTGCCCAAATTAAACTGCAAGCGAATCGTGGACACGGTGGCCACAATGGCATTCGCAACATTTCTGAACTCTTGGGCCACTCTAATTACACTCGACTTAAAATTGGAGTTGGACGACCAACCATTGAGAAAATGGACGTGGCCGATTGGGTTTTGCAAAATTTTTCAAACGAAGAAATGGCCACCCTCCCAAAACTCTTAGAAATCAGTGCCAGCGCTGTGGAAGCGTTGATGGATCTAGGCTTTGCTAAAGCCTCAACTCGATTCAATGGCACCTCAGCATTACCAAAAGTAAGTAAATAGAAAGGACATTTTCATGGCTCTTCAAGTTGGCATCGTTGGTTTACCAAACGTTGGAAAAAGCACCCTGTTTAATGCTCTCACCGCTGCCAAAGCGGAAGCTGCAAACTATCCTTTTTGTACCATTGATCCGAATGTGGGTGTGGTGACAGTACCAGATCCTCGCCTCGAAAAAATAACACAATTTATTAAGCCTCAGTCTGTTGTTCCGACGACGATGGAATTCGTGGATATCGCAGGTATCGTGGCGGGCGCGCATAAAGGTGAAGGACTTGGAAACCAATTCTTGAGCCACATTCGATCGACCGATGCAATTGTACATGTGGTTCGTTGCTTTGATGATCCAAATATTATCCATGTTTCGGGCAGTGTTGATCCTCTTCGTGACATGGAAGTTATCAACACCGAACTCATGTTGGCCGATCTTGATAGTATTGAGAAAAAACGGCAGCGAATTGAAAAAACCGCAAAAACCACCACTGACAAAAAACTCAAACAAGAGTTTGAAGTGGTTAAGAAAGTTCATGAAGCCCTAGAAAAAGGACTTCCTGCCCGTTCTGTCACTTTAGACGAATTGGAAATGCCCTTCGCAAGGGATTTGCACCTCCTCACGTTTAAGCCTGTTTTGTATGTTTGCAATGTAAAGGAAGACGACTTTGCTAAAGGTGGCAATGAGTGGGTTGTATCCGTGCGTAAACGTGCCAGCGAAGAAGGAAACTCATCTATTTTGATTTGTTCGGCCATGGAAGCAGAAATTGCTCAACTTCCAAAAGATGAACAAAAAGAATTTTTGGCATCCCTTGGGGCTACAGAACCAGGACTCAATCGTTTGATCATGGAAGCCTATAAACTTCTGAATCTTTACACTTATTTCACAGCTGGTGTTAAAGAAGTTCGCGCTTGGACGATTAAGGCCGGCACAAAGGCGCCTGGAGCAGCCGGTGTGATTCATACTGATTTTGAGCGTGGTTTTATTCGTGCTGAATGTTATCACTGCGAAGATTTGTTCGCTTTAAAGTCGGAGGCCGCGGTTAAGGAAGCTGGAAAATACCGCCTCGAAGGAAAAGAATATGTCGTAAAAGATGGCGACGTTTTGTTTTTCCGTTTCAACGTTTAACCTTCTTTATTTTTTCGACCGAGCGTCTCTTTGAGGTGCTCGGCCAGTCGCAGTGCGAGCGCCGCAATCGTCAGGCTCACATTACTCACCCCTGTTGCTCCTAACAAACTACTGCTTGCTATAAACAAATTCTCCATTGGTTCATTTTTCGTGCGGGAGTACACACGTCCTAAGCTGTCCGTGGCGGAGTCTTTGGGATCATTTCCCATGACCGTCGTTCCCATAATGTGATTGCTCACATTAAAGCGCCCCTTTGGATCTTTATGCTCACTTTCGAACATTAGACTGCCTTTCTGATATCCACAGGCCTTTGCAATGGATTCACAAACATCGTAGGCTGGCTTCACAGATTTTTCGGTCCATGACCCTACTGTATAGTGCACTTCAGGATGAGGTAAGCCGAGTGCATCTTTCTTTGTTTGACTCAAAACCACCCGGTTATTGGCATCCGGCAACTGTCCATAGAAGATCTCAATGCCGACGTGACGACGGGCCTGAAGATCAATTTGGTTTTTAAGGCGCGCTCCCATCCCACCGACGGCCACTTGCTGCCGTACTATTTCATCCATTAAGAAAAAGTTTTTTAAATTCAGACGGAACCCAGCTCGCTCACTTCGAAATGCTCCGGTTTGATGATTAATGATTGATCCAACCACCATGGGCCCGCGTCCTGGAAAAACATCCTCTTTGGCTAAAAACGAAAACGACTGCTGTGGATGATCCATCAAATGGCGGCCAACCTGATCGTTGCCAACATTCGACATCAGCAATAGCTTGGGTATTTCAATAGCGCCTGCGGCTAAAACAAAGTGCTGGGCACTCACTCGATGCTCAACTCCTTGAGGGTCTAAGTAAGTGAGTTCCTCAATCCTGCGATCATCATTGGTGATGATTTGATTCACCACCGCATTGGAAATGAGTCGCATTTTAGGAAACCCTTGAGCTTTTTCCAGGTGCATCACCGCCGCATATTGGGCTCCCACCGGACAAATAGGCATGCAGTTATTGGAACCACAGCACGGTGGCCGCTGATCAAAAACCTCTGAGTTTCTCGCTGAAGGTGCAGACTTAACCCGCATTCCAAGTGAGGAAATTTTTTGATCCACAAAAGTATCCAGATAGGAGAGCGGTAATGGAGGCAAGGGATACTTGTGTTTTCGAAGGACGTTGTAATAGTTCAGAGGCTCAGAAACCCCTGAAACGCCCATCATATTTTCAGCCTGAGTGTAATAGGACTCCAACTCATCGTAAGTGACTGGCATGTCCCGACCCACTCCATAGAGACTCTTTTCCTGAAAATCTTCATGCAAAAAGCGCCAAGCATGACCCGCCCAGTGCCAGGTTGTACCACCAACCCCTCGGATATAGGACCCGGTGTAATCGTTTGGACCCGATGATTGTAAATAAGAATCATTGGCTTTTCCAGAGGGAAACGGAGCGTGCTTGGTATTCACATAACACTCTTGAAAATCTCGATCCGGTTGCATCTTGAACCTTTGCAAGACTTCAAATCTATTGATGGCTGGGCCTGCTTCTAAACACAAGACATCGATGCCTATTGAGGCCAACTGATAACTCACCAAGGCCCCGGCAAGACCAGACCCAACAACGACGACGTCAGCCTGAAGAATTTGATTTGCAATAGCTAACTTAGTCATGACGGCTCTCCTGCGGAAATTCTATAACAGGTTCCACGATTGGGCGCTGAGTCCAGTATCCAAAACCGCCAATACAATTTCCTGGTGTTGGACGATGATGGCTAAATAATTTAAACATCAAGGCTTCTTCGTAGAAGAGACGACGAAATCCCTTTTGATCGTCCTCGACGACTCCAGTGTACCAAGCCGATACTATATCTTGGGCCCCTTTTCGTGTGAATGGTGGGAGTTGCTGGAGATCTTCGAGCTTTCGGTCTTGCTGCTCGAATTCTAAGGCCGTCTCATTTAAAATCCGTAATGTGGTGCGAAAGCTCCAGTTGGTACAGAAGTGCGCAGCCAACAGATCCGATTGAGAACGATCGAGTGTTTCTCTAGATACGGCCAAAATAAACATCGATACTTTATAAAAAAAATCGGATTCGGTTTGAGGATCCTGAAATGAGCTCTTCAGTAAGGCCGGAAGGTACTTCCAGCTGTAGACGAAAAATACAACTCCCGCAAAGCTCACTCCCTTGATAAAACTTCGTCGTGTTATTTTTGAATCAGCCACAAACACCACTCCTTGGGTTCGTACTTTTTAAATATACCTTATCAATCAAGGCTCTTCATTGGCAAAGCAGGTATTAATAGCGAGAATTGTTAAGAACAAAAAAGCTGCGGGATAAAAGACCAAATGAGGATAAACCTGCAGCGAACGCCACCCGTCTTGAAGTAGAATGCCCCAACTGGTCTCGGGGGCTTGCACTCCTAAACCAATAAAACTCAAGAAACTTTCGGACAAAATAAGATTAGGGATTTGATAAATGATCGTAATGCCAACTACGGAGCTCAAATGGGGAATAATATGAACCTTGAGAATTTGCAGGTTCGAGGCACCCATCGACTCAGCAGCCTTAATGAAATTCTTCTCTCGAAGGCGAATAACTTCGCCCCGAACCAGGCGCGCCAGTCGCCCCCAGTGTGTGGCTCCAATCACGAATCCCACCACGAAGATCGAATCCGTCTGATTGGCGAGCAAGAGGCCAACGAGCGCTGCAAGCACCGATGCCGGTAAACTCATCCAGATATCAAGCCCTATCATTAAAGCGAGGTCGATCCGTTGGCCGCTCGCACCTGCCACACCACCATAAAGCAAGGCCATAAATAAACTAAATAATACTGCATTAAATACAATCATCAAACTGACGCCACTGCCACGCAGGGTGCGGACGAGCAGATCTCGCCCCATGGCATCGGTCCCTAACCAATGATGCTCTGAGGGCGGCGCAAATACCTGTTCCACATTCACACCATTTAGAAATTCAAAAGCATCCACGCGCACTAAAATGGAGGCTATCACCAAAAACCCAAGCCATAGCCAGGCTAATACCTGAGGCAGTTGCCAACACGTCTTCATGGGGTTCCCCCGCTGGCACTACCAAATTGGGTTTCACCGACCTGCGCTAACACTAAATCAGACAATCTATGCCCGATCTGCATTACCAAAGTAAAAACCAAAACAAGCCCAAGAAAGACGGGATAATCCCGCTCTGCCAGAGAACGAACAAACAAAAAGCCGAGACCCGGGAGAGCAAAGAGTGTTTCCACTAAAAATGATCCCGTTACCAATTGCCCAAAAAGGTTTCCCAATCCAACAGTAAAAGCCGTCACACTGTTCGGAAGAATGTGGTTTTGCCAAATATAGACTCGACTCAGCCCTTTGGCCTTTGCTGTAACGACGAAATCAGCACTCGCTGAATCCAGAAGTTGACGTGACAACACCCGAGCCAAATAAAAGGTTGGACGTATCGATAGGGCCACCACTGGCAAGACCAGAGATTCCGGCCCCTGCCAAAGCGCAGCCGGGAAGAGGGCCCAGCGAATGGCAAATCCATAGATTAATAAAGGCACCAACAAGAAGGACGGCAATGACGTGAAGATTAAGCCGATGTTTTCGATGAACTTTCGCTTATGCCCCTCACGATCATAGCCTGAGTAAATTCCGAGGAGGCCTCCAAAAAATCCGCTGACCAATACGGACAGAGTGACCATGGCCAAAGACACCATGCCATCTCGTCGCAAAATTGAACCCACAGAATGCTCTTGATAGACACGCGAGGTTCCTAAATCATGCCTGAATAGATTCGACCAGAAGTTGAGATTGCGATTGATAAAAGAATCCTTTTGGATCGGGACCATCGCTTCTCGTGCAAACGAAGCCTCACCTTCAAACGTTGCATAATCTGGTAAAAAACCTAATAGAAAGATCACCACGCCCATCACTGCAACTGTGGTTAGAAGCGTCTGGAAAATGAATTTACCGATATTACGAAATGTCATTCCCAACTTTCTTTAGTCTCTGGGGCTCCTGCAATTTGCACTGGAACAGGGTCAATCAATGCGAGGGTATCGCCTAATCCTTTACCATATATTTCATTATAGGCCATGTAGTTTACAGTCACTTTTTTCACATAATTGCGAGTTTCAACAAAGGGGATATGCTCTACCCACTCATCCATTTGCATATAACCAAAGTAATAGAGCCACTGGCTAACACGATGGGGACCGGCATTGTAGGCTGCCGCTACCAGTTGAACCGAATTATCAAATTTCTTTCCCAGTCGCTCTAGGTATTTGCTGCCAAAACGAATGGCCACTGGAGGTTGTAATAAGTCCGTCGGAGAAAAATTTTTGTACTCCATCATCTCAGCTAATTTTTGGCCGGTGGTCGGCATCACCTGCATCAAGCCAAGCGCTCCCACTGGAGATTTCACCCAAGAACGATACATACTTTCTGCCTTCATAATTCCCCACACCAGCGCCAGCGCAACATTGTGCTCTGCCGCGTACCTCTCCACAAATTCAGCGTAGGCTCTTGGATAAATGGCTTCATAAACAAATTTATTGGAGTTAAGGTTCGCCCTCCCCGCAAAACCTTGCCCTAGGACTGTCATCTTGTTGTATAGCCCCATCTGTCGATATTCATCGGTCACTCTCCTAAAGATATCAAATCCCCGAGAGTAACGCTCCAAATCTCCAACCTCCCGCCGGGCCAGATCCTCTAATCCAACGGACCAAAAGGCCTTGGCGCGCTCTAGCTTTTGATTGGCTTCGCCCTGTGAAAAAAGCTCTCCCGCACTACTTTCAATGGAATCGGCTACTTTTTCGTCTTCGGCGGCTTCTGAATTACTCTCTTCTTCGGCCAATAAATTAGCTTCGTCTGAGTCTCCACTCTCAACCTCTTCATCGGTAACCTCAGACTCTTGGCTACTTGGCCACGGTGCTTCCTCCCCATAGGGGGTATAGTAAATACCTCTAGCGACAACAAAGGGATAAACCTTTGGCTCAACCAACTCACTTGTTGGTTTACGCTCAGGCAACTGCTTTAATCGCTCTTTGGCCAAAAATGAATAGTAGTGCATACCTTTGCGGGCATTGAGTTTTTGAAACAACACTCGAGCTTTCTCGGATTTACCTTGTTTCATGAGCGTCATTGCGAGCCAATATTGAAGTCGGTCAGAGGAATCTGCCGAAGTCTTGCGGCCATAGCCCTTTTGCAAATTGCGAAAACCTTTTTCGGCCGCGACATAATCACCTTTCAAATATCGAAGCCAACCCTGGTACCATTGAACCTCTTTGCGATAAGCTTTTGACAGTCTATTCACCCGAACGCGTTTAAATCGCTGTTCAGCACTATCATAGTCACGGGTTTGATAGGCCCAAGCCGCAGCCTGATAGAGTGCCATGTTTCCTTCTTTGGAAGCTCCAAGCACACTATAAGTTGCCAATGATGAATCGATCGCCAACTTCATGTCGCCAGCACGGGCCGCCGCAAATGATAACGGTCTGAGCACCTGAATGTCGGTATCGCCAACCTGCACGGATTTGAGAATTTTCACTGACTCTTCTGGGTGTCCCTCTGCCATGATCTGCTGAGCTTCCATAAGCTTTTGTTGTTTTGGAGTTGTGCCGGCGA
>JBILOD010000463.1:0-3641 GCA_044374645.1 Pseudobdellovibrionaceae bacterium
TTCATTTCATCCGAGGCTATTTTGAAATCACCGGTCAAATTCAAATTGCGTTTTCTCTGGTCAAACTCCCGCTCGTTAACGATGCAGGCATACTGTTTGTCACCGATTGGCACATTCTTGATCTCAGGGGCGGTATTTTTAAACCAGCGATGTTTAGGATGTTTGATATACAGCCTTTTGATCGTCCTACACACATTGTTGGCGTTTTGCGTGTTTGATTCAACGAGGGCCATGGCCTCAACGACTGGGACGTAGAGATCCGTGCCACGACTTGGGCGCTCCAGTTGTCGTAGAATTTTGGCTGCGGCTAACCATTTCTGCTGCTCAATAAGAAGATGGGCTTCATAAAAACGTTTCTCCGTTTTAATATCCCCCTTAAGGGGAACTTTGTCGAGAGCTTGCAGGGTTTTTCCGAGTAATTCTATGTTGTGGCTCACATAGGCCAGACGGGCCAGAAAAACCTGAGCCCACACAAAATACAGACTTGATTCCGGAATCGGCTCTAAAAGTTTAATACTTTCTTCAATTTTTCCTTGGCGATGCAGGGCCATCGATTCAGTCAATCGAAAGAGATCTTTCTGCTGATCCTTATTATCCCGACCTGATAGATCAGACCCCAAAGCCTGCGAGTGCCTGGCCGCATCCGTCCAGTTTTCTTTTTTAACCGATTCGCGGAGTAGTTCTCTGCTGCTATTTGCGTTGAACAAACCTGCTTTGGCAGGAAGAAAAAGAAAAAATCCCAACACGATACTCATCAATGCTGCCAAGTCGTCCTCCATGAACGTAAAACACAGAATTTAATGCTACCCAGGATTAATTGAAAAATACAAGGTTAGGACGAGGCTTTGCTGTCAAATTTAATACGTTCATCGAAACCAGACCTAGGTCTGGCAAGAACCAAAATCTATTTTTATAAGTGCTTTGGATAACTAGTTAGAGTCTGTTCGGAGTTACCGGAAATAGAGTGGCGAAGTTAATTTTTTGAGCTGTTAAGGCGCAATTTAGAGCCTTAGCCAGCAGCTAAGGAGAAAAATTGCAACGACAACAGGCAAAAAAGTAACGAGACAATCTGTTTTCGCTAACTCCGAACAGGCTCTAGTTACCTAGAATTTACATAGGCCCGGTCCATGACCATTTCTCAGAACTCGGATCGTAAACCTCGGCTGTAGAGTACCCTTCAACATTGCCTCCCAAGACCAGTACCCTTCCGTCGTTCAAAACAATTGCCTTGTGGTTTGCCCGAGCAGAATTAAGTGAGCCCGTCATTTTAGATAAACCCGTTACTGGATCATACAGTTCACAAGTCGAAATCCTATCACTTGCCGTTGAATTTGTTCCTCCAACCACTAAAACCAATCCATTTTTTAAAGTTGAAACAGTATGAAGTCTTCTCGGCACATTGAGGTTTCCTCTGTCAGACCAAGTTTTCGACTGATGATCGAAAACTTCGATTGCTGTGGACCCAGAGCTCGTACCACCACCTGCAACGAGGACATTGCCGCTCTGAAGGAGGGTCAGTAGGCCACTATTATTCATAACCTGATTAGATGAAAAATGACTGTACAATAGAGAACCTGTCAAGACCCAGCTCTGGGTCGATGGGTCAAATAATTCAACGGTATTTCCAAGGCCACCAGTCACTAAAATTAAATTGTTTGTTAAATTCAATGAAGCCGTGGCAGCATATACGCGTGGCCTTTCCTGAACTCTAGACCAAGCACCATTTAGAGGATCAAAAATCTCGGCGTATTGCCCCCAACCTCCGCTCGTACTGATCGAGTCTTGAAACATCGATTGATGAAGAACTCGGCCGTCCGAAAGTAAATTGAATGTTCCATGTCCTCCACCCATATGTTGTAAAGAAAATATAGGGCCACTCAAACTCCATATTCCAGTCGATTCATCAAAAATTTCTGTTGGCGTGATATTCGTGGTATTAAAATATTGAGCAGACCACCCACCTGCTACGAGAACCTTTCCATTTTTCAATAAAATACTGGAGTGGTTCGACCGATCAAGAGACAGCGAGCCGGTCATTTCCCATGAGTTTGTTAGGTAATTAAAGATTTCAGAAGTCGGTCCACGTCCTCCAGCTACCAAGACATTTCCAGATGACAATAGAGTGACTGAGGAAAAATCTCGCCCAATACCAGAATACACTGTCAAAGTTGCCTGCGAACTCTGAATACTCCCGACCTCATTTGAAACCACGACGTAGTAAGTTTCAATTCCGAGTTTTGTACTCGACTTCAAGTTATAGGTTTCACTATTTGCACCAGTAATGGCGCCCGAACCATTATACCACTGATAATATAAGGGTGCCGTGCCATCTGCACTTACTGTTAGTACAGTATCACTCCCAATTGTTCTTGTTTGGGAGTTAGGCTGTTGAATAATCGTGGGTGGAGTTCTAATCATCAAGTTTGCAAATTTACTTTGAAGTTTTTGACTATTACCATCACTCACAATCACATAATATACACCAGCATCTGAATCTAGAGCGGAAGCAATGCTATAACTTGGCTGGTTCGCACCAGCTATAATTTTTCCATTAAAATACCACTGATAGGCAATTGGAGGTTCTCCGGCTGCTGCAACTGTAAATGTTACTGAACTTCTTTGAACCACACCAATATCACTTGGATGTTTTAAAATATCCAACGGAATCTTAGGTTTAGGAACGACATTTAGATTGGCATATTGACTCGTGATGCTGCCCGCAGAATTAGAAATTGTAACATAAAAAGTATCTGAATCTGATACAGTGACTGCATCAATTGATAATACGGAAGATGTTGCGCCGCTGATGAGTCCTGAGGTGTTATACCACTGATATGTCAGTCCTAAGTTATCGGCAGCAACGACTGAAAAATTAACCGCCGTTCCTTCACTAACAGTTTGAGAAACTGGCTCTACCACAATTTTAGGTACTGCGATTACATTAAAAGTTGCTTTTTCACTTTGAGCATTTCCATAGGAATTTGTAACCATCACATAATAAGAATTGGTATCAAATTCCGATACATGTTTAATGATTAGGCTTGCTTCATTAGCGCCTGCAATTTTGGTTGAACCTTTAAACCATTGATATGATAGTGGCATTGATCCACCCGCAACCACATGAAAAGTGACAGTTGACGAAACAACCCCTGATTTTGATTCAGGGTGTTTTAAGATTTCAGGACTCTCAATAACTGGGATTTGTGGTATGGTCTCCAATACAACGGCAACATTCTTAGAACAATTCTGAAATATGACTAAAAGAATTAATGGAATACTCAAAGTCAAAACAAAAAATTTAAATCTGTTATGAAATAAATTAAAATTCTTCATCTTGTAAAACTACCTCTCATTGATGAAAGAGGCACCTTTCATATCTATATGCATACATCTACTGACCAATCTTGTAAAATTGCGGTCCTTGTGCGATCTTCGTATTCCTTCGTTTTGGGGCACAAGATCCGATTTATCCTCGGATTAAGTGTTTGCGGTCCAGATTTTGTTACTCCTCTGGCCCCAAGCGCATTACTTCCATTCAATACTACTAAGGGATCACCTGACATTCCAAAAACAGAAACTACTAAAACTTGTCGTGAAACTTGCAGGGAGTTTGAGTACCCGATTTACCTTTGTTCTTGTTA
>JBILOD010000052.1:0-12119 GCA_044374645.1 Pseudobdellovibrionaceae bacterium
GTTTGTTGTTAGGCAGCCAGATTTACTATTTCTACCCACCCAAAGAGATCGCGCAGGCTTTACGAAAGGTGCGGCCAACGTTTTTTGTGGCTGTGCCGCGATTTTACGAAAAACTCTATCATGAAATTCAAAGTAAAATTGAACGATCTAAGTTTCTGCCAAAGAGGATCCAAAAACTATTGGAACGATGGGCCTTACAACGTTTGTTCCCTATGGGTGCCATACTGCTTTCAGGATCGGCGGCATTGTCGACTGACACCCAAAAGTTTTTTGAAAGATCAGGTTTAAAAATTTTGGAAGCCTATGGCCTCACTGAATGTCTTCTCCCAATCGCGATAAGCACCCCGAGGGCCAATAGAAGTGGAAGTGTCGGTAAATTGTTGTATGGAAATCAATGGATGTTGGACGCAGAATCACAGTTGTTAGTGAAGGGTGAGTTTTTGGCTAATGGTTATGTGGATGGTAGTGCCGATCGTTGGCGTTCCGATGGATATTTTGAAACCGGGGACCTTATTTCTTTGGACGCCGAGGGATTTGTCTTCATTAAAGGTCGGAAGGCTTTCGTCTTAAAGCTTTCAACAGGTAAGAAAGTAATGCGAACGCAAATTGAATCTCGATTTCAATTTCGCGAAAACGTGGATCAATTTTGTATTTTTGGAAACGATAAACCTTATTTGATCGGGCTCCTCAGTCTGCAAAAAGCTGGGGTTTCCGAGGAATGGCTAAAGCAATTGAGATCCTATCTCGTTGAATTTAACTCGCAAGTTCCCTCCCACGAACAGGTATGGAAGGTGCTGATTCTCGATCGTCCGCTCTCGTTGGCGGCGGATGAACTCACTGTTAATCTCAAATTGCGTTACAATAAGATAGAGGAAAAATTCAAGGTGGATCTAAATCGATTGTATGGTGACCCTAAACCTGAAGTGCTCACGTGGTTAGAAAGGCAGGCTCTATGACTCCAGAAAAAGCGGAACGAATCTTCTTACAAGAGATGAAGGGATTTTTGTTTTACTCACGGTTTGTGTGGCCTTGGCATCGCAAACTTTGTCGGTCTCTCATTACCCCACGTTGTCATCGCTGTGTGATTTCGGCCCAATTGAGTTCGCTCAATTCGGCGGGATTGTGCTCTCAATGTGTCGCGCTCTCTCAGTCTGACATACAAACACATCCACCATCACAGGCTCAGGCACTTTCAGCCCCTCAACTTAGGGCGCTCGCCGAAACCGACAGTTCGCAGGTACAAGCTCAAGAACTCGATAACATTTTAACGTCTACGGGAGGCAAGGGATCTGGGAGATTTGATGCCGTCGTTTTATTCAGCGGCGGTAAAGACAGTGTTTATCTAGTGAATCACCTAACGAAAGTCTATCCAAAGCTGCGGTTAGTTTTGCTAACAATCGACAATACCTTTATGAGTCCCTTTGCGAAGAAAAACATTGATTATACGATCAGTAAAATCAATTGTGAGTTGGTCAGTGTTCGCCCCCCAGCCGCCTTGATGGAAAAGATGTTTCGCCATACCTTTCTTAACTTGAATGCGAAAGGGTGTTCGGGAACGGTCGACCAGTTGGATGGAGATTTGTTGCATGATATTGGTCGCAACTTTGCCAAGGATCACCGGATTCCACTTCTGATCAGCGGCTGTTCTCGTACTCAAGTAGAACAGATTCTAGGTCTTCAGCATTTTGAGTCTCCCCAGGAGGTCGAAATCAATCCCCGCCGATCTTTGGCTCAAATCCCCTTAGAAGATATGTGTAACGAGGACGAGATCAAAATTTGGTGGAGAGGGGGCGATCCTGGTGAAATCCCCCGCGTGATTTTTCCCTTTTATGTTTATAACTTCAGTGAGTCTGAAATTTTGGAGGCGGTGGAACGGCTTGGTTTATTACCGCCGTTTTCAAAAAGTCCCCTGTTGACGAATAATCAACTGATTCCTCTTATGGCGATTGTGGATATGGTGAAATTTGGTTACTCAAGTTTTGAGAGTGAGTTCTGTAAAATGGCTCGAGTGGGTAAAACCGATGCCCTATTTTGGCGAAATATTTTTGAACTCAGTGAATATTCTGCCAAGACTGGTCGGTTTATCAGTAAATCGGTTGATGTGTCTCTGGCTCGCTTGGGACTGACCCGCAAGTCCATGGGCATCCCTGAGTAAATTCCGCTTGCTCTGGTCACCTTCACGTTTTAGGGTCAAACCCGTAAAAAAGGGTGCCCTATGAAAAAGCTTTATCTCGTTGATGTGAGTTCTATGTTCTTTCGTGCGTTCTATGCCGTACGCCCATTGACGTCGCCGTCAGGATTGCCAACGAATGCCATCTATGGATTCACGTCGATGATCATTAAACTCCTCAAAGAAGAGAAGCCTGATTATTTGGCGTTTTGTTATGATCTTCCCACACCCTCCTTTCGTAAGGAGATTTACCCTGAGTATAAAGCCCATCGCACCGAAACTCCACCAGATCTCGTGCCACAAATTCCCTATATCAAAAAGTTAGTGAACGCGCTCGGCATTCCCGCTTATGAAGTGCCAGGCTACGAAGCGGATGATTTGATCGGAACCTTTGCGGAGTTCGGACATAAACACCATTGTCAGGTGGTCATCGTCAGTGGTGATAAGGATTTTGGACAATTGGTTCGTCCAGGGGTGATTTTGTACGACACTATGAAAGACGCTCGCATTGATGTTGACGGTGTCAAAGCAAAGTGGGGAGTACGCCCTGACCAGTTTATTGATTACCTTGCTCTCATTGGGGATACCTCTGACAACGTACCAGGAGTTGAAGGCATTGGCCCGAAAACGGCCGAGAAGCTTTTGGCTGATTATCAGACTCTTGATGGCGTTTATAAAAATATTGAGTCCATCAAAAGTGCCAGCTTGCGTGAAAAGTTAGTCAAAGGGAAAGAATCGGCTTATCTCTCTCAGCACCTAGTCACCATTGTAACTAATGTGCCTCTAGAGGATCGATTAGAGCAATTGCGCCCTGGACAACCAAAGCAACAGGAGCTGGAGCCTTTATTGCTGGAGTTGAATTTCAAAACTTTTGCGAAAACCTTGCTCAACAATCAGGTGGCGACCGAGACTCCAACTCACGATGAGTTAGGAATTCCAATAGAGTCGACCCCATCCGCGGTCCATAAGTCAGAACCGGCTCATGCGCCCGTTCGACAGCTGAATGAAGTAGCACCAACATTCGATGAGCTGAAGCAGGACCTTCCTGAGGGAGCTGAAGTTTGGGCCTTTTCCAATGAGCGCGGACATTACTTAGTTTATAAAGATCAACTTTGGATTTTTGACTTCGACTTAAAGGAGTGGGGATCATTACTCACTCAAAAGGATTTGCATTATTCAGGCTTTGACTTGAAGTCTTATTGGCGTGATTTAGGTATCCAAAATCCCAAGATCAAATGGGATTCACAGTTGGCGGCTTACTTGTTAAAGACCGATCAGGTGGGAACTTTTGGAGAGACTGTCTCTGAATTTTTGCTTCAGAATCTCCCGCAATTTTGTTCGCCCTCAGAAGAGTATCACTTTCAGGAATTGCTCTTTCACAAACTAAAAAAAGAGATCGAACATGAGAACTTTCATGGCCTGCTTCACGAAATCGAATTGCCCTTAGCCCCAGTGCTATTAAGCATGGAGCAAGCAGGAATTTTGTTGGATTTGGGAATGCTCCTCAAACAAAGTGATGGCCTTGCTAAAGAAATTCAAACATTGGAACATAATATTTGTTCGTTGGCGGGTGACAACTTTAATATTGCATCTCCTAAGCAACTGGCGGGAATTTTGTTTGAGAAATTGGGACTTCCCGCTGGTAAAAAAACAAAAACTGGTTACTCGACTGATAACGAAGTGCTCGAGAAGCTCAGAGAGACTCATGCCATAGTGCCCTTTATTTTGGAGTACCGCGAGCTCACTAAGCTTAAGTCAACTTATGTTGATGCCTTGCCGGTGTTGGTAAATCCAAGCACTCATCGCATTCACACGCACTTCAATCAGGCGCTCACAACGACAGGACGTCTTTCTTCGACCCAACCCAATTTGCAGAATATTCCCATTCGCACTCCGCGTGGACACGCCATCCGCCAAGCATTTGTAGCACCGCAGGGCCGTCGCTTAATTTCGCTTGATTACTCTCAAATTGAATTGCGCATTTTAGCCCATATCACGGAAGATCCAGGATTGGTGCGTGCCTTCTCCGAAGGTCAGGATATTCACGCGGCCACGGCGAGCGAGGTTTTCGAAATTCCTTTAAGCGCGGTCACCCCAGAAATGCGTCGGACTGCCAAAGCCGTCAATTTTGGAATCGCTTACGGGCAAGGTGCTTACGGGCTTGCCGATAACCTTGGTATTGGCCGGACTGAAGCCCAAGATATTATTAAACGCTATTTTATCCGGTTTCATCGGGTGCAAGAGTATATGGAGCACACGATCGCCGAAGCCAAAAAACATGGATATGTCGTCAATATGTTTGGACGCAAGCGCATCCTTCGTGAACTCAAGTCCAGCAATGGCATGGTCCGTAAATTTGGTGAGCGTGCGGCGATCAATGCTCCTGTGCAAGGTGCTGCAAGTGATGTTGTTAAAAAAGCCATGCTCGCAGTGGCGGGAGTTAAAGAAGCAACATTATTGCTGCAAGTGCATGATGAACTTCTCTTTGAATGTGATACCGATGATGCCGAAACACTTTTACCAAAACTGGTTAAAAAAATGGAAAATGTGGTCACCCTCAAAGTACCATTACTTGTGAATGGGGGCATTGGCCAAAACTGGGATGCCGCTCATTAAGAGAGGGCATCGATGCCTTCGAGAACTTGTAAATAACTTTCTTCCGTATCAATCAACGATTGTGAAACTTTAGTTAACTCATCCGCAAGACGAGCCACTTCGCTCGCCTCTGCGGTGACTAAGCTTTCATTGAGTTCAGTTTGCTTTGCTGTGAGAGTCTCCATGAGTTTTTCAAGACGTTGAGATTCTTTTTCGAGTTTTCGTTTTTCACTTTCGTTGCGTTTACGTTGCTCATAACTGGAAAGGGATTTGTCAGACTCTTTGTTTGCTTTTGCACCAGGGGAGGATGCGCTATCGCCTCCCTTATTCGCTGAATTGGCGGCATTGATTTCTGCTAGGACGCCTTTTTCAAGGCTCCAGACGTATTCATCATAGGTGCCGGGGTAAAATTGAACCTTACCGTCTCGGATTTCCAGAATTTTACTGGCCACCCGTCGAATGAAGGAGCGATCATGGCTCACTACTACCAAACTGCCTTCGAAGGTCGTTAAGGCCTGGGTGAGCGCTTCGACGGTATCAAAATCAAGATGGTTCGTGGGTTCGTCTAGTAGGAGTAAGGGACTCTTCTTTAGGAGCACTTGCCCCAAGGCGACTCTGGATTTTTCACCTCCGGAGAGGATTTGGATTTTTTTATAAACATCATCACCTGAAAACAACAAAGCTCCAGCGAGATTCAATACTTCTTGTTGAGTTACACTTGGGTGTGCCGCCCGCACCATGGCGTCCATCACGGTTTCGCTGAGTTGTAATTGATCGGTGGAGTGTTGGGCATAATAACTTAAGCTAACTTGGTAACCAAGCGTCACAGTTCCTGATTGCGGGGTGAGTGCGCCAGCGAGGGTTTTAAGTAAAGTGGATTTACCGGCGCCATTGACACCAACAACGCCCAGATGATCTCCTCTGCGCAATTGCAAATTCACTCCGCTCAAAACCGGCGCATTGCCGCCATAACCGATGTTGACTTGGGAGAGCGCAGAGATTTCTTTGCCTGTCGGTGATGGCGGTGGAATAGGAATCTGTGCACGCACGGGCAAAGGTTTGATATCAATGCTCTCCATTTTTTCGAGCTGCTTCACCCGTGACTGTGCTTGTTTGGCTTTGGTCGCCTTCGCGCGAAACCGATCGACAAAATCTTGGAGATGTTTGCGTTTTGATTCAAGGTTGGCTTGTTGCTTTTCGAGATTTTCGCGCAATTGTTCTTTGGCTTCAAAATAGTCATCGATTGTGCCAGGGAATTTTTGAATATCGCCGCCTTCAACTTCAAGGGTGTGATCGGCAACTTGTTTTAAAAACTCACGGTCATGGGAAATCAACAAAAAGGCGCCTTTGAAGTCGCGCAAAAAAGTTTCCAAAACCAAGAGAGTTTCCAAATCCAAAAAGTTTGTCGGTTCGTCGAGAAGCATCAGATGTGGATCTTGGCTGATTAAATCGAGCAATTTAAACCGCATTCGGTATCCGCCCGAAAACTGACGGAAGGGGGTGTTGAACAATGCCTCCTCGAGACCCAATCGATGGGCCCACTGTTTGACCTCCCAAATGGGCCAGCAGTTTTCTGGTCGTTGGCTAAAGTATTCTTCGGGAGTGAGGTCGGCTGTTAGGCCACCTTGGCCCCAATCTGATTCTTGTTCGAGATAGCCAAGGCGTAAGCCATTCGCTTTTACGATTTCTCCGGAATCGAGATGTTCGCGTCCTACCAGAATTTTGAAGAGGGTAGTTTTACCAGCGCCGTTGGGGCCGATAACCCCAATATGTTCCCCTTCGTTGATGGAAAAAGTAGCGCCATCAAAAAGCAGTTTGGTTCCGTATTGTTTTGTACCTTGTACGAGTTGTAAGAGTGTCACATTGAACCTTCATCATGAATTAAGCTCCGAATCAATATTTTAATGTGATTAATCATGAGTTGAGCCGGAGCTTCTTGTTTAATTGCCATCAAGTTCTTCTAAAAATGAACTCCAAAAGCGATTAGACGCAGTGTTGGGTGCTATCAATCGATGGCTCCTCCTAAATAAGATGTTGCGAGTTTATCAAAAATGTCTGCGGCTTGCTCAGGTGTCAAAAACGGAGCCGTAACCACTCCATGAATGAGTGCATGCAAACTCAACGCCTGCTTATGGTCAAGTTTGGGATTTTGGTTTTTCAGTTTATTTTGAAACTGGTTTTCGATTTTTACAAATTCAGGTTGTAGCCAAGTCTTCTTGGAGCGCCATTTTTGATAAAATAAAATGGCCTCGGGATGTTTAAGCATCTCTCTTCGTGCCGTTCCAATTTGGTCTCGCAAAGAAGTGGAGATCATATTATCAAATCCATAAAACTCATTAATAAAATTTCGAAACGAATTTAGGAGTATCGCTCTCTTGGAGCTTCCTAAATAGCTGTAAATGAGGGATCGACTCAGCTTTACTTTTCTCGCTAGATCTGTGACCTTCCATGCTAAATGTCCTTGAGTTTCTTCTAATTCAAACACCGCATAGGAAAGCCGAAGTAAAGTGTCTAGTTTTCCGTTGGTAGCAACAGTCTTTTTGTTGGGTTTTTTATTCATTGAACAAAAGTTACTTCATTTCCGATTACCTGGGCAATTTAAAATAGCCGACTAGACACATTTCACCTTTTCTGTCGATCGATCCTAATTGCCGAAGAGGCCAACCAAAGATAGTTATTCCAGCAAATAAACACTCCAAGGAGGTTTCCGATGAAAAATGCTTTTCTTATTTTAACCCAAATTTCTAAATTTACAGTGGCCTTTCTCTGCATGATGGTGGCGACACCTATTTTCGCCAATGCATACGTTCCAGTAGATGATGACTTGACGCCCTTCACTGAAAACAATGGCACCTATGAGATGGATTTATCAGGTAGTCCATTTTTATGTAAACATGCTTTTCAGAAATTAGATCTTAGAATTGATGTGAGATCGAGTGTCATTGAGTTCCTATTAACTGAAAGCGGTTCTAACTCGCAAGACCTAGTTGAATCCATTGAAGTGAGTAAGATAAAAACATATAAAGAAAATAGAGTGTGTATCAATTGTGGTGAATATAAATTCCGAATTGTGGCAAAAGGTTCAGACATCATTTATCAAAGAAAGGGGTTCAATATTCTTGATCCTGAGTGGCCAGCTTGGCGGGCTGCAGGAGCTATTGTCCATTTTACTAATAAGCAGTCTATTAAGTTGAGGTCTCCACTCGGTCACATCTGTACCTATACGAAATTACGATGAGCCACCTGTTTTTTCGAATTAATGTGATGGATGATTTTAATTTTCACAGTAGGGCTATTTCTTAACAGCTAACATTTGTTGCAAAATACTTATCGGCTGTTTTATTATGTAAAGACAGGAATCACTGATTCGATCCTTAATAACGCCAAGGATGGAATTTTGATTACAGTTAAGAATCATAAGAGAACTCTATTTTTTGTTATACTTTTCACGTTAATAACAGTCTCATCTGGTTTTGCCAGTGAACTTGATGAGCGCCTGGAACTTTGGGAAGCGAATGCTCCTTACTGCAATGGATATTTGTCAAAAGTGTCCTGGGCGAATCCAAAAAACCATTGTGACGATGGCGATAGTGTTTTGTTTGCTGGACTGCTGTGCGGAGCGGGAGATGATCGAGGATGCGAGGCGGTAAGGCAGTCGCTCGATTCAGGGGGCCGGTGGTTTCGATCTCCGCGTCGTCGCGAGACCAATAATGATGGCAATGGTAATTCCGTCTCTCCGGATATGGCTCTTGGAGCGCAGATCTACTTGGCGGTGAAGAACGAACATGGCGATGCGAAGAGATGGTTTAACTGGATGGTGGAAAACACACCTTGTTCGCTCACGGATCGCAGTTGCAACCTTAAGGGGATTCCGCGCTTTTGCACGGATGATTCAGAGAAAGGGTGCACCATCTTTCCAAATCATTTGGCAACTCTCGCTGAAACTCGTTACAAACTGGGAGTGCAAACAGGGAAAGGATCCCGCTGTCCCCAGCCAACTCGTTCGCTACCTGAAATCTGGTCTCTGTACATGTCACCATGGCACTCATCCAAAGGGCTTTATCACCTCACTGATATTGCCTGTGGGGCGGCTTCGACCTTTAACCTCAAAGGGGCCCAATTGAATGATGAAGGTTACCCTTTGCATTTGGTGGCGACTGAGATCTTTCTGTTACGGTTGATGGGGCGAAATGATAAAAACCTCGACCAATCCGCAGAGACGCTCGTCCGACGACAACCCCAAAATCCTTTTTTTCTTTTTCTAAGGGACGGGCCAACGAAAGAGGTTCTGGAAAAAACGCTCGCGCTATGTCCAAGTAATCAAGACGAAATCAATCAATCGCGAAAGATCCAATGGGCTTGGGAGCGAGCGGATTCTGATCATGCCTCTAAGGATTCGATGATATGGGACTGTATTTTTATGGCGAAGCTACTGCAAGGGCCGTTTTGAAAGAGTCCTCAAAACAGGACTCTTTCAGTTCTCAGGCACTCAATGTATAGGCCTTATGATACACCCAAATCACCTGGATATTCGCTTAGCTCAATGGTGTCGAGAGAGGGGTTCTCTTGTATTGGAGTTTTTTGAACTTCACGCTTTGACCTAGGCATTGTCGGGTCATAAAATTTGATATTTATTCCCTTTTGTTTGAAGGCTTCTTTGATTTTCTTATACGTTATGTTTGTTTTTTGGAAATCGCATGTAAACTCGTTGTTATAGAAATCGCTAACGCCCCCCAAACCAATGCACTTTTGGTTTTCAATTTGCAATTTCGAAAGGCCTGCTTCGTCAGTTGGCGAAGCAAGGATCAATTTCATGCCGTTTTTGGGATATCCATTCTTCATGGTTAAACAATTCAGTTTCAACTTTTGGGAGGGGTCCTTACTGTTTTCAAGGATTGTAGAAAACCAGGTACTTACGCCCTCGGATTGTTTTCGACGGAATTTCCCAGAACTCCTCCACTTAGTTTCAGGTTTGGGAATAACTTTTGAGTATTCGTCAATTCTGTCAACTGGAGTAATAAAACAATCTAACAACTGACCAAAACCTACTGTTCTTCCGCTTATTCCATGGTTTGAATCTTTGATTGGTTCCGTGTTGGAAAAAGTGAATGACACAATATTAGCTCTTTTCATAAACCCATCGATCAATTCGTCGTCAGCAATTTCGGTTGATTGAGATTCTTCCTCTTTCACTTTTTCCGATAACGGCTTGGCATGAACAACTTGAAGAAACAAATTTAACAATAGTAAGACTTTCAGCGCTTTCATCACTACCTCCACTCTCAGTACCTATGAAATAATTGACTGCAATGGTTATGCCACCAATCTGATTGTCTCATTTAGGAACGTATTGATTTGAGTCGATGTGCCGTTTCAAAAACGCAATGACCAGCATCGATTGATTCCTCATGAAATACGCGAACGTCAGGGGGCAACCTACTCCGACAGATTTTACTCCGAATCAGTTTCGCGTTGCATCTCGTAGAACACTTTTAAGTATTTGTCACTTTTTGCGATTTAATTGAGATTTTCCTCAGCGCCAACGGAACCTTGAAAGTAGTGCCAAAGGCGGTGTCTGAATGCACCAAAGGCTCATCAGGCAAATCGATTTAACGATACCCATCCCGTATCGATTATTCAAATTCAGCGCAGTATCGATGTTTTTAGAGCCAAAAAGTCGCCCCTAAAAACCTATGCTATATTCATTTCTCACTTATTCAGAGAGTAAAAAATATGAGCCAAGAGTCAATTAACAAACACATTCATAATCTCGAATTATTTGAAGCCAACTTGAATCAACTCGCGGACAAGGAACTGATCGAACAGCTGAAACAGCTCTTTGCTCGGGAAAAGAGAATCGGCGACGCCATTTTATTGAATTTACAAGAGATCAATGCGCGGCGCCTGTATGCCAGCATGGGCTATTCGAGCTTATTTGAAATGTTGGTGCACTATTTTGGTTTGAGTGCGACGGCCGCCTACCAGCGAACGGCAGCTTTGAAGCTGATTCAAGCCGTGCCCGAAGCTCAAGTGGCTTTATTTAAAGGTGAAACAAATCTTTCGAATATGGCTGCCACCCAAAGTTTTATTCGTAAAGTCGAAGCTGATGAAAAACAACCGCTTTCTTCTGCTAAAAAGAGCGAAATCTTTGCGTCCGTCGTTGGTAAAACCGGCAAAGAGGCCCATGCTATATTTGCCGAGTTGAATCCTGTCGCATCCTTACCCAACAATAAAGAGAAGGTTCTCACGCCAAAGCATACTCAATTGCTGATGGTCGTCGAGCAAGAAACTTTGGAACTTTTGCAAGAGGTAAAAGCCCTTCTTAGTCACGAAATCCCCGATGGCAATTATAATCAGATCATGAGACGAATGGCGCAACTGAGTGTTGAGATTTTGCAGAAAAAGAAAGGACGAAGCGAATCAAAAACTAAAAGTGACGGTAAAAGTAAAACTTTTGAACTCCGATCGGAGTCGCAGTGCAACAGATCTCGTTACATTGCTAAGGAAATTAAGCGCAAGATTTTTCATCGGGCCAATGGACGTTGTGAATTTGTCAGCCATGATGGTAAACGTTGCGAAAGTCGACACCAACTTGAAATTGATCATAAAGTTCCTTGGAGTCAAGGAGGCGGTAGTGATGAGAATAATCTTCAAGTTTGCTGCAAGGTTCACAATTCATTCAGAACTATGGAGACACATGGTTTTTGGTGGAAGCCTAGTGAGGAGTATTATCCGTCCTAAGTTCACCGGATTCGATGGAATTTTCGTTCTTCAGGGGTAGGAACCCCCTGACAACCTGGGGGGATTTATTAAGGAAGCAAGAGATCTTGAGGTTTTCCAAACCGAAACTCTAGCCAACGGGTTGGTCCATGTCCAAGGTGAATATGTTGACACCTACAACGTCTACAACTTTGAAGGGTGGGCACTTCAAATCGATGATTTTATATTTGCCATTTGTATTCGCCGTTAGGCTCTTACAATCTTCATTCGATGCTCTCCATTTTTATTGCATGGCTACTTTGCCAAATGACAAAAATGGTCGCTTTGTCCAAATCATTACAGGTGAAACTGCAACGAAAATTCGATATACTATCACGATTCTACGTTTCGAAAGAGGACCTATGAAAACACTTTTAATTTTGGCAATACTTATTTTCAGCTTTGAGTTGCTGGCCGAAACACAAACAGAAACTCCTTATCATACCAAACAAGTTGAATTCTCTTTTTTGAATTTGAGATCCTTTAATGGTTATTGTTTGCAAGCCCGCAAAGTTGACCCATCGACCGAACAGCCTTCAGTCCTTATCCACGACTTGGAAAACTTTAATTCAACACCCCAATCCCAATCCGATCT
>JBILOD010000470.1:0-3588 GCA_044374645.1 Pseudobdellovibrionaceae bacterium
AGAAGTATGATCGGGAATTGCCAACCTTTTTGTCGACATTCTTTAACAAGGTCGAGTCCCTGTCCGTCTGGCAAATTCCAATCTAATACCACTAAATCAGGAGTCCTCGTGGCCAAAAGCTCACGAGCTTTTTTCAAGCCATCAGCTTCGACTACGTCATAGGCTTGAGACTTGAGGTAAAGCGAGAGGGGTTCGCGGACATTGTTGTCATCTTCAATGAGGAGGATTCGGCTCATGACTTAACTCCTTCACAAAAAAATGGAAGCGGGTAGGATTAGAGTAACACGTCAATTTTCCATTCATTAATGCCACAATTCGGTTAACGATAGTAAGTCCCAAACCAAGACCTTCACTTTGGTCACCTTTTTGAAAGGGCCCCGCAAGGTCCTTGAAAGTCCCACTAAAGCTACCAGCATCTGTTACTTCAAAGTGCAAGACGTTAGTTGAAATTTCATATTTAACCTTCACGGGTGGTTGTCCATGGATGAGAGCGTTTTTTACTAAGTTGGTCACACAGACGCTGAGCCAGTAAGGATCGCTTACAAAATTATGGTCCTCTGTTGGCCACTGAATTTGGATTCGATCCATGTAGTCCGCCAAAATTTGGTCCATGTACTCTCTCATTGATTCAATTTTGACCGCCCGAAAGCTAAAGGATTGGTGTTTAGGATTATCAGAGAGTAAATATTGGCGAGATGCATGGATCATGCGAAAAAGTCGTTGTAATTGTCCCGTCATTCGTAAAAATTCACTTTGAAGCGAGGGAGACATTTCATCAAAACCATTGCGATAAACCTCAAGAGACAGTTGCATGCTTGTGACCGGGTGGCGCAGTTCATGGGCAATCGTTTGCATCATTAGCTCTTTGTCCTGATGATGCCTTTGGCGAGTTCGTACCCCTCGAATGATGAGGAGGATGATGATCAGAAATAAGGCGAAGATGAGAGTCAGTAAACTAGGGATAAAAAATTTGGATTCTATAAAGTTATAAACAGTACTTGATTGGATGGAATAAACGATTTCGGTGTTTTGGGTTTGGCGGCGAAAGACAAAGTGAGTCGTCTTGATCATGTCTTCACCCGCAAGGAGACTCTTGAGCTGCGTCGGAAGTAAATGGACCAGTCTGCGCTCCAAAGGGGTGAGTGAATTTGATGATGTAAATTCGGAGAGTTCCAAAAGATGAGTCCATTTTAAATGTGCCGTCATCCAGTCAGGTGATTTGAATAAGCTGTTTCCTGAATGAGAGGCAAAGAGCACCCAGGAACCGCCGAGCGGATGAAGGTAGGGTGGGCGTTCAAAAAAGTCGTTTGGGAGCTGAACTGTTTGGCCACAATTAAATTGTGTCCACTCAATAAGTTTTTGGACGGCACTGCTCTGATTGGGTTTTGCCTGAGCTTCATTGCACGAGTTTCCATCGGCTATGAGAGTTTGGATCGCGGGATCAAGCTCACTCAACTGAGGGAAAAACTTTTCTGGAAAAATCAGGTCTGAGCTTGATCGAAGTTTCAGGAGATCCTTCAATGAAAGTTGCTCGCCGAGCTCAGCGCGGCCAATACTTGTCATAAGTAAACAAAAAGAGAGAATGAACCATTTCATTGAAGTTCATGGTAGCTCACTGAACCGGTGAGTACAAACTCTTCTTTTTACGGAGGTATGTTGCCGGGAGCAAGTCATTCCTTTGTATGGGGCCCCTATTTTACAAAAAAATGACAATTAGGAGGAGTTCCGAAGACAAAGTCTCTACAGAAATTGTTTAAATTGAGAAAAATGGGGAATTTTTAACCTCCCCAAAAACAAAGGAGATAATTATGAAAAAGACGAACACCATAGTCATGCTATCGGTTGTGGTAGCAACGCTTTTAACCGGAGCCAGCCAATTTGCGGAAGCCAGAGTTAAACTACCAGTGAAACGCATCACATGCGATAAACTGGGATTGCAAGTCAGACTCAATTCACATCATATAACTTTTGAGGCACCCGACAAATCAAGCAAGCCTTTTGAGGTTGAGGTCGACGAAAGTATAATTCAAAACGAAGAGATATATTTGAATTATCTCGAAAAGAAATGCATAAATAATCCAAATCAGCAACCCGATAGCTGTGTGTTTCACTTTGCAGCCTATAAGACTCTCCCTGATGGATCCGTACCAGAGTCGACTGAATTTATTCACTTCGATTTTATTAACCGCAAAATCGTTCGCCTAGCGGTGCAGAACGGTCAAGTTCCGGAGAATGAAGTTGGTATTCCAGAGCAATGCATTTCGTTGGCTAAAGATTTTGTGGATCGCGAAGATCTTCTCAATCAGATGTATAGCGAAGGACGACCCTAATTCGATTTTAGCCTAAGGGGGGGCTAGTGGCGGGTCATTTAATTCGACTTGGTGATTGGAGATGTCGATGATGTGATCAGAAGGGGCAGTTATTGACTCCCATAGGGTAATTCAAGCCTTAGCACTTTTTGAGTCATGTCATTCTGCGGATTTGTAGGTTAACTATCAAAGAGTTTGACGCTTTTTAGATGATTCGATTTGGCATGGAAAAACAGTGTATCAGATTTAGCAAATACAGCCGAAAGTCTTGTTGAAAACGAAGGAGCATGATTACCTAAAGTTAGAAAACTAGTTTAGGTTGAAGGATCACGGCACGTCACTCCCTCTCAATAATCAAATTACAAAACTAGGTGAATGATTAACAGGAGGTTTATACCGTGAGAAATTTGGCGAGTCGAAGTCGAGAAACGAATCCCGAGTCCAGTTTTAAAAAACTATTGAGTGCACGACTGTTGGGCGTGGTAGCGTTCACATTTGTGCAAGTTGGCTGTGGTCCCGACGGGGACAAATCATCTGATAGTTCGTCGTTAGCGGCCATTGCGAATGCCGATCTCTCTGAAGCCAGCACCATGGAGGCATTGGAGAAGGTGTTTGTCGATGAAGCCGTGTTAGCTAAAATCAAGTTACACAAGGCTGATTGTGCCAACGCTACAGAAGAGGACGACGACGACCATTCGAACGAACACCAGGAGTCTGGTGAGCACCATGATTCTGATGAGCATCATGCTCAGGGTGATGATACTGATTCTGATGAGCATCAATCGTCATCTGAGGATCATGAGTCTGATGAACATAATGACTCTAATGCCACTGCTGATGATGCTACGTCAGATGGGGGTCAGTGTTCCGATAAAGACAATTCTTCAGATGACGATCGGGAATCAAAGCGTCATCGTGAATCCCGTCGGCATCACAAATTAGATGGTAAAGAGAAACGACGAATCTGTATTACGATTTGCCATCGCCCTCCCGGAAATGCGGCAGCTGCAATAACCCAAGTTCTTCCTCTGCAATCGTTGAAAGGGCACTTGCGCCACGGCCATAAGGAATCAAAACATCGTGACTACCTAGGCGCTTGTCAAACAGAAGATACAGGTGGTGGAACCACTGATCCAGGCACAGGTGGCGGAACCACTGATCCAGGCACAGGTGGTGGAACCACTGATCCAGGCACAGGTGGTGGAACCACTGATCCAGGCACAGGTGGTGGAACCACTGATCCAGGCACAGGTGGTGGAACCACTGATCCAGGTACAGG
>JBILOD010000472.1:0-3561 GCA_044374645.1 Pseudobdellovibrionaceae bacterium
GGTCAGAGCATCAGTTTTTTGGTGACGTTTTCAGAGCAGTGCCAGTGGCAAGGCGTCACTCAGATAGATCTGCCCTTCACTATCGGAACCTCAGCCTTTCAAACGTCTTGTCTCATTCCAGGTGCCAACGCGAACGTACTTTCCTGTTCTTATGTCGTACAAAATGGCAACCTTGACCTCGATGGCATTGAAGTGCCGGCAGCAGCGATGATTCTCAACGGGTCACTTAGGGATTTGGCCCAAAATCCCGCGCAATTACAAACACCGGCAACTTGGTTTTCAAACCTCAAAGTAGATGCCATTGCGCCCAATGTGAGCGCTCTTACAATCAATACTCCCTTGCGCAGTACCAAATTGCGACAAAGTCCTCCCATCACATGGAATGCCGCAACAGATTCAGGAAGTGGCCTCAATAAATACACACTTAAGATTCTGGACGACAACGAAGACCAAGTCTTTACTCAAGACTATACCGACCCGCAATCAAACTTAGTTCTCGACAATTTAGCTCTTAGTGACCTCACTAATAGCAGTAAAAAATACCGAACTTACTCTATCAAACTGATCGTCAGCGACGGCGCCGGCAATGAAAGCGTTATTACCCACACAGGTTGGCGCGTGGTGCAATTCTCCCAAGGCGCTAGCATTGTGCATAACTCTACCATAGAAGGCTTCGGCTCTAAGACTGCAATATCTTCCGATGGCCGTCGTCTTTTGGTAAGCGTTAAGGAACTGCGGATCGTGAAAGTATATATATGGAGCGAGCTGAACCAGTCTTGGTTGTTTCAACAAGACCTCGCCGACCCAGGAGGTACCGGCTCCCGTTTTGGGATAGCCTTGGGTATTCATAAGCTTACAAATACTTCTTATTTATACGCTATTGGTGCACCAGGCGATGGAACGAGTAGCTCCGGCAAAGTCCACCTCTATAAAGAGCTAAGTGGCACCACCACCCTATCTCAAACCATCAATCACAATTCATCTCAGGCAGGCGATGAATTCGGGCGATCCCTCGATCTGGTGGGTGACCTTCTTGTAATTGGAGCTCCAGGCTATGACGCTTTTCTCGCAAACAATGCAGGCGCACTCGTCTCACTGACCTGTCAGGCGCCAGCCGGAACATGCTCACCTTCCGGTGGTGGCATTGGATATGAAATTGCAAATGGAAGTATGAGCAATCAGAGGCTTGGCGAACTTATAACTGCCACCATTCAACAAGGAAATTCAATCCTGTATTCAAGTCAATTAGGCTCGGAGTTAACCCGTTATGTTTACAGCCCCTCCGATTTAGCCTGGTTGCAGATTGGCTGTAATAGTTTCTCAACGTGTGCGCTTTGGAACTCCGGCCCCAAAATTAAGTATCTCGATTCTTACGGCGATGTGATCGCAGCGAGTAATGGTAGTTCTTCTGCAATGATCAGTACCGATGGTGGTAATTTTAGCATTCTATCGGGGACCAACGGAGCTATTGGTCCAATCACTGTTTTTGGAGACTCCAATCCCGACCCTCAAGCACGAATTGGAACACTTATTGTAGCTTATGATAGTGATGGTCAACGAGTCAGGCTGTATAAGGCTGCTAGCGGGTCCTACTATTCAAAGCAAACTCTATCGGGACTTGGCGATTTCAGTGGAGGAAGTTTTGCGGGCGAAGGCCCAAAACTTCTTTTAGGCAACCCGCTACAAGGAATCATTTACCTCTTTAAATAGATTCCGCTGAAAAAGTCCAACTTCTGCGTTGGCATCGCTTCATCTCTCACTCAACGTAGAGGAACTCTAACCGTATATCACATCTTTACGAAATGTTGTGCTTGGGATTGGGGGCTTCTCGAAAGGGTCCTATTTTAAGGAACAGGCGCAACGTCGGGACGGCCACTCCATGGCCTCGCCGAAATGGGAAGACTTCAGTTAAGGCACCGACATCGATCGCTTAATCCAACGATTGTGGGCCTTAACTGAAATCTTCCCAACGGCGTGGGTAATCCCTCATGAGCCTCGCGCCGTTGGCGCATCTCATTCGGGTTTTCGGAGCCCGACTTATGCGTCTATTCCTTAAAAAAGTCCCCTTCTTCGAGAAGCTTTGCCTCTTTCAATCACTTCTGTTTGCTCCTAGTCTTGTTTAGCGATTTAAATCTTCTTTTAGAAATGAAGGGGTTTAAATAATGGAATGGGACCTGTTAGACTCGCGCCTTGAAAGAAGGGCTCAACTTTGTTTTGATCGAATTCGACAAAATCCAGACTTTAGCTTTCCCGGTATTTTTTCAGATCCGGGTGAGCTTTTGGGTTTTTATCGTTTTATTAATAATGATCGTCTTAATTACAGCGCGTTGTTGGATGCCTTTTTGGATGAGACAAAAGAACGGTCCAAAGGTGTCGAAGACCTTTTGATTCTTCACGATACAACCATGGTTGTGCCAAGTCGTAATTCAGTGAAAGATCTTGAACCCATTTTTAAAAAATCCTCTTCTCAGGGGTTCTTAAGTCATCTTTCATTGGCTGTAGCCAGTGAAGGTCCCAGAGTGATCCTTGGTCCCTGCGGCCTATACAATTGGACTCGTAATCGGAAAAATGCCAAGAGTGAGCACTTACGATGGTTTAATCAAGTGCAAGAGTCTGATGGATGCTTTTCTTCCCATCGCGCGGTTCATGTTATGGATCGAGAGGGTGATTCTTTTTATAATCTTTATCAGCTCCAATCGAAGGGCTATCGTTTTGTTGTTCGCAGCTGTCACGATCGCCAATTGCCGATTGGCAATAAGCTATCTGAATTTATTGCTAAGGTTCCAGTGATCGCAGAGAGAACCATCTTAGTGGGGCCAAGAACGGACTCTGCCTTTGAGAAAGGCCGTTCTATTCATCCTCCTAGAGAATCGCGAATTGCAGAATTACACATTTTGGCGAGAACCGTAGAAATAGCCAACACTAGGTATGGCAAGGAGGCTAAAGCACTACCTTCAACCATTAAAGTAAATGTCGTGAAATTGCTAGAGTCAAATCCTCCGGCAGGGGAAAAGCCCATCGAGTGGACACTTCTCACTTCAGAACCAATTAGCAATAATGTTCAGGTGCTAAAAGTCATTGATATCTATAAACGTCGTTGGCTCATCGAAGAGTTTTTCAAAGCTCTGAAAACTGGTTGCCGCTTGGAAGAGCGTTTAATGGAGAGTGAACAGGCTTGGTACAACGTGCTGACTCTATTACTGGGAGTCGCGACCCACATCTTAAATTTACGAGTCAGTGAAAATAAAAAAATAACACCAAAAGACCATTTCCCATTATCCGATGGAGATTATGCAATTTTAAAACACACCGCTAAAAAACACCACCTACCTCTGAAAACTCTCAGTGATGCGCTCTTTGTCATCGGAAAAATGGGAGGCCACATTACTCATAAGAAACATCCTCCTGGATGGAGAGTCCTGTGCCGTGGATACGAAAAACTGATGTCCATGACCGAAGGCTACAACCTCCATCACATCTCATAAACTGTTCTTTAAAACTAAAGCTTCTCGAAGAAGGGGACTTTTTTAAGGATTAGACGCAAAAGTCGGGCTCCGAAAA
>JBILOD010000474.1:0-3550 GCA_044374645.1 Pseudobdellovibrionaceae bacterium
AATATTTAAGATTGGAATCTAAAGGTCGATCATCTAATTTCACTTCAATGGCACAAATTGGTTTTTTGTCTTTTAATATAATAAAATCAACTTCGTGATCTAGTGTTGACTTAAAAAATCGAAGTTCATATTTTTCACCTTCGACGTCTTCCATCCAATGAACAAACCGGAGCAAATGAACCGCGATCAAATTTTCAAACCGAGCTGCCTCGTCCTCAATCTGACTCCAATCCCAGAAATAGAGTTTAGGTTCTTTTTTGACAGCTTTAATTTTAGCGGGGCCAAATGGCAGAATACGAAAGACAGTATAAACTTTCTCAAGGACTTCGACCCATTTTTTGGCTGTCGGAAAACTGACTTCCAAATCCTCTCTCAAGGAATTGATGGATAAGACAGACCCCACCGTTGCTGGCAAGCGATGCAAAAGCAATTCCACTTTACTCAAATCGTGGAGGGATTCTAAATCGCGGATATCATCTTTAACAATCCGAGAACCATAGGACAGTCTCCAACGTTTCGCTTCTCTTAAGGAACCAGAAAGTAAAGGTTCAGGAAAACCACCTAACTCACACATTTTTTTTAAATCCTTGGAAAGTTCGACCTTTTTCTTGAGCTTGAAGAACTCAGAATAGTCAAAAGTCTCAAAACCTTTAAGTTCAGAATAAGTCACTGGATGAAGTCGATGTGAATAATATCTACCTTGAAGGGAGTCACCACCAAAACGATAAATATCCAATCGAGCACTTCCAGTCACCAGAATTCTTTTTTCAGCCTTATAGGTATCAAAGAGACCTTTAATCCAATTTCGCCAGGATCGATTTTTATGAATCTCATCAAAAATAAGGAACTCAGCATCTGCATCAATTTCATTTTTTTTTATTGCCATTCGATCTCGATCATTATCCCAATTGTAATAATGAGAATGAGCGTTTTCAGCCAATATTTTAGCAAGGGTCGTTTTGCCTGTTTGCCGTGGCCCTGAAATAAAAACCATTTTTTTATTCAGATCCTCCAAAACAACATCCATAATTCTTCGCTTCATAAAGTACCTCTTAAAAACATTAAAGATCACAAACCCCGTCATTAAAATTTAGCCTTATTACCATAATTTGGATAGATTTTTTTAAACAGGGCTTTAATTTACTTCGAAGTTTTTTAAACAGTGCTTTAATTTACTTCGTTTTAAACAAAGGATCATCCTACTTGAATTTTACCGCTCGTGCCATTTTTGAGCCGAGTTTTCCGCAACTTAAACCCATAGAGACTTTAACTTGATACGAACTACCTTAGCACTTTGGCCATAAGAAGTTCGTCCACATAATGGCCCGGGCCAAACTTAAAATACTTTTGTTTACGACCTTCAATCACAAAACCGAGCTTTTCATAAAGCGCTATGGCGCGCTCATTATCCGCCAAGACCCCAAGTTGTACGATTTCAATGTCCGTATAGTGAATGAGCCAATCGATCATACTTTCGATTATGACCCGCCCCACTCCTTGATCGCGCCATTGAGGCAAAACTCCAATGCCAAAGCTGCCAACATGACTCATTCGCCGTCGTTTTTCGTGGCGAAAATCGACGAGCCCAATGAGCTGACCCTCAAAGAAGGCCGCGACTAGAATTTCATTGGGATTAGCGCGAGTTGATTCGACCCAGCGCTGTTCGTCTTCAATGGAAGGTACAAACTCTCCGTATTCGAGCACTTGACCGACCCCATCGCGAGTGAGGCGGTCTAGATGTTCAATCAGTGCCGCAGCATCAGTGGGTTCAGGGTCGCGCAAAGTGATTGCCGCACCATTCTTTAAGAGAATTTGTTTAGCTCCAAAATAACCCATCAATGACTTTCGGAGGGCACTGATCGAAGTACCCTCTCATTGTTTTGATAAAAATTTGTTACAGATTTGGTTTAGATTTGCTTTAGACGTAAGAACCAGATTTGATTTTTTCTAGAATCAGTTTTTCAGTCTTCAAAGGATCACGTGGATCTACCGAGAAGAAGGACTGTTGTTCACAACGGAGCTTCTCTTTCACCAACCAACGCAAAATATCTGCTAATTTCTTATTTTTCTTATCTTGAAAGAACGGGTCGTTCTCGAGAGCATCTTTGGCCTTCTTCAAAGACCGTGCCTCCGCAGGATCGGATTCTCTTACTTTATAAGTATGCAGATCATACTTTCGCACGTCTTCAGGCAAAACTCCCAAAAACTTTACATCGGGCGCCGAGAAATCACCATTACGAATCAAGCTGGCCGCAGAACCGGCTTTGAGGGTACGGAAAATATTTTGCAATGTGTACGCATCCAAATCTCCAAAAAAGTACATCGGAACCTCTAACTGATCTTGAATCAGCTTGCACCAACCACGCACACCATTACTCGGAACCCCTTGGGCACCCATCAAAATACAGTTGTTGCGTTTGGTGAAACCCATCGTCGCCAAGGTGCCGGCCGTACCTTCTGATTCCACCACTAAACAAAAATCAATTTTCTTTTTAGATTTTAGTTTAAGTGCCTGAGGGCGATTCTTAGGCTGAAAAGGCGTCGTTCCCAAAGAACCTAATTCAACCACCGCCTTATCGCCATCGGGGAGGGTTTCAGTCACAATCAGCTGTTGCGAGTAGGTCTGACCGCCACGATCGTTGGCATAACAGTTCAACTCTTCACGGTAAACTTGTAACATATCACCGATAAAATCGATGATCGAGTCACTCTCATCTTGATCTTCAAAATCCAGGGGTCTTAACTGAGAATTACCTTTAATCAAACCTTTGGCGATATAATATAATTCCCTTTTTGTGTTCACGGCACCAATATCTAAGTTCCGTAATAAGATCTCAAGTAAGAACACCACCCGGGCTAACTTCTGTACGCTCGAAACATTGAGTTCTGTGCGCACGGTTTTATCACCGGGAGTCAGAAACCCCACCTTGGCATCGTAATAAGAATTGTCCAGAGTACACTTTACGGCCTCAAGAACCGGACGTTTTGATGCTTCCAAATCTTTGAGCATCTGCTCCGCCATACGCATCGCTTCTTTCGGAATATCAATTTTTAATTCTCGAATTTTCATTAACTTAGCCATGAATTCACTTCCTCATTCTTAACAATAAACTCAATTTTTATTCGCCATCTTCGCTTTTAGACTTTAGTTCATCCACGGCAGCATGAAGATGAGCATCTTTTTTCTTTTGAGCCGCCAAACGGCCTTCAGCTTCCTGAAGCTCTTTCATTGCTTCACTGGAGTCACGTCCAAGAAGTTTACGTAACCCTTCGGCCGCCTTAAACTTTCTTTCTTTAGATGCTCCAACGATGCGAACCAAACCTTCCACCAAAATTGGACCAAACTGTTCAATATGGGCCAGCTTTCGCTCGAGATCCGCCTCTTTTTCTTCTTTACGAATATGGCGCGAAAGCTTTTGACCGGCCTGCATGAGGGCACGGCGAATTTCTTCGACCAACTCGTCAGAACTATCGATGGTCTCTTTGGACGCGTTCTTAAACTTGATAAATGGCGATACCACGCTCACCGCAAAAACATAGGGTCCCAATG
>JBILOD010000072.1:0-11052 GCA_044374645.1 Pseudobdellovibrionaceae bacterium
GGTTCAAGTGCACGTAAGCTCAAAATGGACGCTGAGATGAATTTACTCCCTGGTCGTCTAGTTCATATAAAAATGGATCCATTGGCAGTTTGCGAGTACAACCAAACGCTTGAAGATACTCTGACTTTTGGGCAGCTGCCGAGGGTGGCACTCGAAATAGACTCTGAACAAAAGGATCTTGAACTCCACTCCTACGTTGAAAGCTATATTGAGGAGGAAATTCGTAAAGAAACCAGGCTTCGGCAAATAGCGCCTTTTTCGAGATTTATTGAGTTGGCGGCAATTCAGTCTGGAAGGATTTCGAACTTTACCGAAATCTCAAAAGAAATCGGCCCAACCGTTGCGACCATCCAATCCTACTTTCAAACTCTCGAGGACACTCTGTTCGTTGCCCGCATCAGTCCCTATTTGAAAAATGCCAGTCGAAAAAAACTCACTAAGTCGAGTCGCTACCTTTTTTTTGATCTAGGGGTTAGAAGGGTCGCCGCCGGGGAGGGTCGAAAGTTTCTGCCCGAGCGCAAAGGGGAACTCTTTGAACATTTGATCGGAAATGAAATTCTTAAATGGATTCACGGTCGTTGCCAGTCTGCCCGACTGTTTTTTTGGAGAGATTCGGATGGTCCTGAGATCGATTGGCTAATTGAGTATGATGGTCGCTTGCTTCCGATTGAGGTTAAGTTAAAAAGTCAGCCCAAGCCGGGGGACGCTAAGCATCTCAAAACCTTTTTGTCCGAATATAAAGATGCCAATGAAGGGCTCATCGTTGCGAGAAACGAAGTTCCAGTTATTTTGGAAAAGAACATTCGGGTTATTAACTATCAAGAGCTTCACCAGTTTTTGGATAAGTGGAAAAAATCTTAATGGAGCCCTAACTGAGCCATGTGGCAGGCTGGCATTCTTCATGTCGCCCGAGTGTCAACGGCGCGTTGACACCTTTTCTATCGAGATTGAGTCCCTTGCATTGACGGGCCTGAGCTTTTTCGTTGCTCTCGCCAAAGTGTCAGTATTTGTTGGAGCTTGACTCTATCTGCTTCAATCGAACTGTTCAGCTCAAGCGGTTTTTTGTTGTTCGGATCTGAGCCTCGATAGCGGAGCAATAAAAGCTGGTGAGTTTCTCCACCCATTTTCGATTTTTGCACGTTAAATCGCAATGTGACCAGCGTGCACGGTTTGTCTAGAGCGGCTTCGCCGCGACCAGTGGAGTGATCCCCAGGAATTTTATTATCGATAACGTCTACCGAGTACTTATTCACATCATCTAAGGAGCAATCGCCAAGAGGAGAATTTACAGGAGCAGAGGGTGCATTTCCTTGTGCTCCAGGTAAACCAAAGCGATGGACATACCCATCTAATACCCCATCTTGTTTAGAGAGTATGCGATCAACGTAGCGGTTTTGGCAATGTTTTGATTTTGAGTACTGAGATAATGCCTCATAATTAGCGCAGGGAAAGATTAAAATAGCGTAGCCAGCGGCCGTCCCAGAAAGATCATGAACAATCGAGGAGAGATTAGGTAGGTACTGGAGAACTACCTGGCCTTCATCATCATAAACAGGAGGTTTGTCTTCTAAATAGTCGTCATAAAAAGAGTCGCAGTTACATGGAAGTCTTTGGTTGGAGGTTTGACTATAGATTCGCGAATCAAAAGCATTGGGGTCAATCGCTCGGATATTCTTAAGCCGCGCATTCAAGTAGGCCATTTTTTTCTTCAACAAAGCTTTGAACTTTTTTTGGTCTGTAATGTTAAGTGGGGGGTTCCTTGGAAATCCACTTTCGTCATTATAATAGACCTCACTCATATATGAAATAAGCAGATAGGCTTTGCTTAGGCGATCAACATAATTATAAAATATATTCTTGGAAGCATTAGGTTCATCAGCGTCTTTCAAGTCCTCGTTGTTCTGATCGAGGCTAAGACTCTTGAAAAAGGAATCCACAATCGGGCCATTTATATTTTTCTTAATCGAGTTTTCAATGTCTGCGGTGCTAAATTGTCTCCCATTTAAATTTAAATTTACAGACTCACCAATAGATTTGGCATAGGGTGGTATCCAGAGGATAAAATGGACCAAAAAGCATAGGATAAGTTTAGGTACACCAGAGAACTTCATTTTTATATTCTAAAACAAAATTAAACAGTGTCTAATTATTTCACGCAGCCGTTCGTCTAATGGAGACTCAATATAAACCGGCCGGACTGTTTCCGAAGTCAGATCTAAATCGGTTTTGGCTTCCAGCAAGTCAAACTAAAGTACTTTGGAAGGATCAAACGTTTGCTTGAGCCATGTGGTTTTTCCTGTTCCACGGGCCCCAGAAAGGAAAAAGCTATTACTTTTTGAATACTTAATCAATCTATGGAACATATGTCGTAAATGTACTCAAAAAACGACATATGTGTCAATATTTTGAGAAAACTCCGGTCCTTGGCCTATAAGTTCAATAATTTTAGACACCTACCGTTCAAAGTGAAAGTCGCTTAAAAATGCGCTCGGGAATATGAATAATGATCAACATTATCAAACGCCAAAACCCAGGCGTGTAACAAACATCCTTCTTTTTTCGAAGCGACGTGATCACTTGATCCGCGACTTTGGTGGGACTCGCCCATAAAGCCCCCTTCTTAAATTCGGCGGTCATGCGAGTGTCAACAAAACCTGGCTTCACTGTCATCACATGAGTGCCACTACGGTAAAGTTGGGCCCGCAATCCAGAGATGAGAGCGGACTTACCGGCCATCGCTGATCCATAAACATAATTACTATAACGTCCGCGATCACCAGCCACACTCGAGAAGATCGCCAGATCGCCAATGAGCTTGCGTTCAGCGAACCTCAAAAGTGCCGTGCTCAGTGCGACCACAGAAGTGTAGTTGACGTTAACGATTTCCATAGCAAGCCCGAGATCAGTTTTAGCTTTGTTTTGATCACCCAAAAATCCATGGACGACATAGATTTCGTGAATAAACCCAAACATCGAAGTGGCCTGTTCTAAATAAACGGTATGTATAGAGATATCAGTTAAGTCGGCCTGAAAAGTTTCAATCTTAGCACCCCGAACAGAAAGATCTGCGGCGTTCGCCTGTAGTCGTTCAGCGTCTCGGCCCACTAAAAAGAAATTCACGGGAGTCTTAGTCTCTGAGCTTTGGGTTACTATTTGACGGGCCAATGCCTGAGCAATAGTGGAATTGGCGCCGATGATCAAAACTGTTTTCATATTTTACCTGCTGAAATCCGTCTGAAAAAGTTAGAAGAGAAGTTGGGATCTTTATATTTTAAAAAGTCAGAAAACTGTGGATAGCCCTTCAAAAATGAACTCGTACTCATCATGGCATCTTTCGCGGGGTAGATGCGGCCACCCGCATCGACGACCATGGCTTCGAGACGCTTCAGCAACCGTAAGGTCGACTCGCCTTTGTTTTGAAAATCAAGAGCCAAGGTAATTCCTTCCCTCGGGAAGGAGAGCATTCCCACCGGAGGCATGGTGCCAAAGGTTTTAAGCACAGCAAGAAAAGAGCCCTGTCCCGAAGTTGTTATCACATCAAAAATCTTTTCGAACGCCAGATGGCCACCATCAAAGGGAACCACAAATTGAAATTGATAAAAGCCACTTTTACCATAACCCCGGTTCCAGTGATTAATACCATCGAGCGGATAAAAAAACTTAGAGTAATGTTGTCTGCCCTGACTCTGTTTTTTTAAAGCTTGGTGGTAATAGGCAAAATTAAACAAACGCATTGTGAGATTATTTAAAATCACCCCTGGCATGTTAAACGGTACCGTCAGTTTAGCTTTTTGATGAACGGACAGATCGCCACCTTCTGTGTGGGCACCTCGAAAATAAAGGCCACAGCCAGTGGCTTTGCCACCGCGGCTGGAAATACAGTCCACCCAAGCCACAGTATAGGGAAAACCCTTAGATTCCTCGTTGATTTCAAAAAACTCCTTCAAGTTTGCAAATTTAATCGTTTCAGCATTAATCATTGCCGATGTTATTTTAATCACTTTCAGGGCGGCCCGGCGGATGAATCCGGTGAGGCCAAGACCACCGATGGTCGCACAAAACATCTCTGCATTTGCAAGGGGTGAACACCGTAGAAGGGATCCATCACTTCGCTCTAAATCGAGCCATTCTATATGATTCCCAATATTCCCGGCCTGATGGTGATTTTTTCCGTGCACATCGTTCGCAATGGCTCCTCCGAGAGTGACATAGCGGGTGCCTGGCGTGACTGGCAAAAAATACCCTCGAGGAACTAAAAACTCGAGCAAGTCTGCCAACTGGGTGCCCGATTCAGCGACGAGCAAGGAATTTGCTTCGTCGAAGGCTAAGAGATTATTAAAGGCTTGGCTGAGGATGATGGGCGCTCCATCATTAAGACAGACATCACCATAGGACCGCAAATTTCCAATAACTAAATTTTGTTGGTCGCGCTGAATTCGAAAGTGAACTGCTGACTCGGCCTCTTGTAGCAGTCCCCAAGACGTGTATTTCATAACTAGACCGCCAATGCCAAAAAGATCAAGGTAAGAAGTCCTAAAAACAGACTCTCGCGATCCCGTAAAGCGAATTTGACCGGGTCATCCTGGACTCGGCCATGGGAGCCATTGAACCATATTTTGGTAATCCAATAAAGCATGCAAAACAGGACGCCCCACAGAAATTTCGGTTGAGAATAGAAGTGCAAACTCTCAGCACCGTAAATATAGAGTGCAAAAACGAGGATCGAGACAAAGCCTGAGACCACTCCAGCGGTCATCAATAGATTTTGATCCGCCTGCGAGTAACTGCGGCCAGAGAGTTTAGTCTCTGTGGTTTTCTCAGCGACAAAGAGCAAATCAGAATAGCGCTTGAGAAAACCAAGGCTTAAGAAAAAGAAGGTGGAAAAAATAATGAGCCAATGTGAAACCTCAACAGAAATGGCTGCAGAGCCTGCCAAAATTCGGAGCGAATAAAAGGACGCGAGCACAAAGGCATCGAGGACGAACACTTTTTTGAAATGCAGATTATAAGCAAGATTGAGAACTATATAGGCGGCGGCCCAGTAGGCATAATCCGCAGGCAAAAATAGTGTGACTCCTAATGCAAGAGTCCCAAGAATGAGTGCGGTCAGAACGCCAGCCTCAATAGACACATCACCAGAGGCTACAGGACGATGCTTCTTTGTTGGATGACGTCGGTCATTTTCCAGATCTAACAAGTCATTGAGCACGTAAACAAAAGAAGCGAGAGCGGAAAAAGCGACGAAAGCTAGAATATTAATCCCCAACAAATCTGGTGAATTCCATTGGTGCGACAGCACCAAGGGGACAAACACGAGGCTGTTTTTGGCCCATTGACCTGGGCGAACCATCTTTACAAGGGATCGAAACGAATTTTTATGAATCGGAATGACTTCCATGGGTTTGTCAGAAAAAGTTGATTTAACTTTACTTATAAAGTTGGGCTTATGAGAGACGACAACTCCACCCTTCGCCTCGGCCCAGACCTTAAAATCGACGTCACTGTCACCCATATAGTCAAAATTGTTTTTACCAAACCGCTGAATCAAAAACATTGCCTTACGAGACCCTGTCAAATTGATTTGCTCACTACTTCCATGGGCTTCGTGAAAAAAGGGGAAATGGCGCTGAACCCGTTCTGCGAGCAACTGATTGGCACCTGTGACTAACACAACGGTGCGACCTGTGTTAGAGGCCTGCTTAGCATATTCAACAACCGCAATGTTCACAGGCATAGTCTCAACCGCCAAAGGGCACTGGCTCAGAACAAACTTTTTCAAATAAGCCTTTCCACGTAACATAGCGAGTGGCACCTGCCCTAACGCGCGAGGATTAGTTTTGATCAAAGCCAGCAACATCTCATAAAGAGAGTCGGTTTTTATAAGGGTGTTATCTAAATCAACACAGAGTGGGTGCACAGGAACCTTTACTTTGTTGGAGGCCGTAAGACGTGTCTTCGCCAAAGAATTAATCCTAAAGTCAGCAGCAGAGCAACACAAGACAGTACCAGGACCAATTGAAGTGAGCGAATTTGGCGGAGCAAGAGGCCTAAGCCAATGAACGTGATGCTGGCGAGGTAAAGAATCACGGCAACCTTGGTTTGACTGATTCCAAGATCCAACATGATGTGATGAATGTGTCGGCGGTCGGCGCTGAGTGGGTTTTTACCTTTAAGAATTCGCTGAAAAAACACTCGGCTCATATCAATCAGCGGAATTAAGATGACGGCGACGGCAACTCCAGGAGCGGCCTTAATATAATAGGGGGATGCTTCCATGCCAGGGACGCGGTTATTCTCGATAAACTTGATGGTTAAAATGGCAATAATAAAGCCAATGAGCATTGAACCTGTGTCGCCCATAAATATTTTTGCTTTACGAAAATTAAACCGCAAAAATCCAAGGAGTGAACCGGCCAAGGAAAAGCTCAAAATGCTCAGCGATTGGGCCTGAGTGAGGTGGAACCACGTTCCCAAAAATAAACACGAAATCAACCCTAAACCCCCAGCCAGTCCGTCGATTCCATCAATCAAATTAAATGCGTTAATCAAAGCGACAATCACAAAGAATGTAATAAAAATGCCTAGAGCTGGTGAGATTTCTTGAATTTCAAACATCCCCCATAGGCTGGTTAAATAGAGTTTTCCCAAAACAGTTACCAAAAGCGCCGAAACCATTTGTACGGCCAACTTCTTAATTGGGGTCAGCAAGAGGATGTCGTCCTTAATTCCAGCAAAAAACAATAAAATCAAAGCAGGAGTCATGAAACGAATTTCAGTGGACGCCGAAAGGTAATCACTGAAAAAAGAAAACGAAAAAACAGTTCCAGCGAAAATGGCGATGCCCCCAAGAGTTGGCGTGCGATTCGAATGAAACTTACGGTCAGAATCAGGCTCATCCATAAGGTGCTTTAGATCTGCGACTTTAATGATCGCGGGGACGGCGAAAACCGCAATCACGAATGAAACGAGGAATGGCCAAACAATGGTAATTAACATTTTGACTAAATAGCCCGCACTTAAATTAAAGTGAATCTAAATAACGTGTCGAGAGAGTAAAACGCGGAGCATCCACACCGAGGTTTGAGGTCGCCCGTACAAGCGTGTTATGAATTTGTTTAGCACAAAAGGAACACTTAATGCCAAATAAGCCCCATTCACTTTTTAAACACGCCGGACTGCTTTGCGTACTCTTTGTAGTTTCAACACTGATTTCCCAGAGCCTGATGGATTTGTTTGCGAGCATTTTTTCCTTTTACATGCTTTTCCAGGTCGTACGCTTACGCGGAAAAATAATGGCACCGAAAGTATTCCAAACCATCGGATTTGAGTGGGTCTTTGTGGCCTGGATGGTTGTAGTGGCTATCGGCTTTGCCATTAATCCTGCGGCGCCAGGTTTGCCGACACCCTATTACTGGTTGGTACGGCTTTTAGAATTCCGCTGGCTGTTGTTAATTTACTTAGTGGTTACCACCTTGCGAGAGTGGTCTTTTGAGATTAAGCATCTGAGGTGGTTTGTTGGAGCGGGATTGGTGACCTCCATTTACTCCATTATCGATTTCATTCTGAAGTACAAGGTAGATACTGAGTCCATCAATCGTCTTGAAGGGCCCTTTCAGTTTTCGATGACTCACGCTCACGTTTATGGACCTTACTTTTGCGCACTTTTGGGAATCCTTCTATGGAACTTCCGCAAGCTCTCAAATCCACAAAAGTGGTGCTTTGGACTTGCAACGATATTGATGGGCTTGACCGTGGTTCTCACGATGACTCGTGGAGTTTGGATTGGCGTGTTTGTCGCAGTCATCGTAATGGGATTTCTTTGGCAGCCGAAACGTGGCCTTATCATTTTAATCGCCTCAGTGATGGCGGTCATCGGTCTTTATCTCGCTGTGCCTGCGATAAAGAATCGAATTGATTATTCTCTGCGAATCATGCAGCCGGGGGTCACGCGCAATGACACTTACGATACCGAGCGTGTGGTCTTATGGAAAACCAATTTGATGATGTTTAAAGAACATCCCATCTTCGGGGTTGGCTATGGTCAAAATAAATTCCTGTTGAGGAGCTATTATGATCAACAGGGTTTGCCGCCCAATCAGTTTGTGGGCCATGCGCACAATCAATACGTCCATCTGCTCGCGGGCACTGGCGTTTTGGGATTACTTTGTTACCTCTCCTTTGTGCTCGGGCTCTTGGTTTTGACTTATAAAACCTACAGCCACCTTGAGGATACCAACCTTTGGGCGAAAGGGATTGGGCTTGGAATTATCGGAGCTCAGATATCTTATTTGGTCGGAGGACTCACTGAGTCTAATTTTGAACATTCGAAGGTTCGATATGCAATGTTGGTGATTTGGTCCCTCGCTGTCTGGCTTCATCAAACCTATGCGAAGCAAACCACACTTCGAGGAGAACAAAAATGAAAATTTCAGTCTTTGGAACGGGCTATGTCGGATTAGTGACCGGAGTATGTTTTGCCGAAATGGGAAACACGGTGACCTGCATGGATATCGACGCGACTAAAATTGAAAATCTTAAAAAAGGCCAAAGTCCTATCTATGAACCTGGCCTAGAGGAAATGTTGGCTGACAATATCAAAGCGAACCGCTTGCATTTCACCACAGATTCCGAAGAAGCCGTTGCAAAGTCAGAAGTATTGGTCATCGCCGTAGGGACTCCTCCCAACGAGGATGGCTCTGCCGACTCCTCCTATGTTCTCAAAGTGGCAGAAACGATTGCTCAATACATGACTTCTTATAAACTGATTGTGACTAAATCGACGGTACCGATTGGTACCAATCATCGAATCAAAGATCTCATTGCGTCCTCGTTACAAAAGAATAGTCGCTCCGTTGCCTTTGACGTTTGCTCTAACCCTGAATTTTTGAGAGAAGGTTGTGCCATTCAAGACTGTATGAAGGCAAGTCGTGTGGTCATTGGCGTTGAAAGTGAAAGAGCCGCCAAAACAATGCACGCACTGTATGATTCTTTTTTGAAGGGTGGCAACCCTTTACTGGTGATGGATCTACTCTCGGCGGAGATGACAAAGTATGCAGCCAATGCCATGTTGGCTGCGAAGATCAGCCTGATGAACGAATTTTCTACTCTATGCGAAAAGGTGGGTGCCGATGTCGAACATGTTCGTCGCGGTATAGGGACCGATCATCGAATTGGCCCCTATTCGATTTACCCTGGTATTGGTTACGGGGGGAGCTGCTTTCCCAAAGACGTAAAGGCATTGATCCGCACCGGAATTGAAAACTCTGTTGAGTTACCCATTCTGAACGCGGTGGAAAAAATCAATCTTCAACAGCGACAGCGATTTTTTAATAAAATCGCCAATCACTTCAAAAGTCTCAAAGGGCTCCACTTTGGTGTTTGGGGAGCGGCTTTTAAACCTGGGACCGATGATATTCGTGAGGCTCCATCACTCTTTGTGATCGCAAATTTGTTAAAACAGGGTGCGAGTGTCACAGTCTATGATCCGGTGGCCACAGAGAACGCCATGGCCTACTTCAGAAATCCAGCGATTGTGGGAGATTTAGTTTCATTAGCGGAACAGAATTTACGTTTTAATGACGACCAATATGCAGTTCTCAACGGCGCCTCGGCATTGCTCATTCATACCGAGTGGAAGTCCTTTAAAGAGCCCGACTTTGAACTCATTAAGAACTCTCTTAAAGCTCCGCTGATTTTTGATGGACGTAACCTATACCAGCCCACCCGATTGAAGGAGCTAGGCATTGAGTATTACTGCATCGGTCGCCCAAGCTGATGGCGTTTGAAAATATACGCACCGAGGATTTCCGATGAGGCGCTCTTCTAACAAACAGGATCTATTTGTACTTCCTGGCAAAAAAAGCAAAAAATGGATCAGTCACCCAATATATTTTTGTACCGTGAGTATCAAACCCCTGGGAAACAACAGAATCATCCAATAGGTGACTCAGTATGTTCGAAAGATTCGACTTAGAGATGCTTGGGATTTTCCTAAGGAACTCCATCCCTGTTAAATGAGTGCTTGGTCCACTTTTAGCCAGTGCGACTATGAAGCGCTGGGACGAAACTGAAAAATGAGCAAACTGAAATTCATAAGTGCTACGGGAGAGGTCAACGAATTCAGCCAGTAGGTTATCGATTTGTTCAATGGTGATAATCGGTCCTAGTTTTTGGGTGCACATAAACGCGCAGAACCTATTAATGGCTTCGGGAATACGATTGAGCCTAGATTGCAGAAACTCGGAGACCTCAAGAGATAAACTGAACCCACTCTCTGATGTTCGTTGATTAATATATTGGGCGTATTCTAGAGTTGGTATGGGCTTAAATTCAACAGTGAAACCCCAAGAGTTAAATGGTGCACGGGGTTTTTCGAAGATCTTTGTAAGCAGATGTTGCTTAGATCCAAGAATCACCACAGGAATTTTCGAACTTAGATTCTGAAGGGCTCCTCGAACGTGGGCTTCTGCCTTTTTGATTTTTGCGATTTCTTGAAATTCATCCAAGATGATTAAAAACTTTAGTTCATTTTTTGCGTTCAAAATGTTGATGCTCTCGATGATTGCACCTAAGTCCGGCGCTCCTTGCTTCTGTTCAAAGGTGAAACTGAATTCGCCAAAAGAACTTGGATCACCAGAAATAGTCCATGTTGGGCGAATATTTTTAAGCATCTTCAGCCAGTCAAAACCTTTGCTGAGGTGGCTTCTTTTTGTGTTCAAGGCGAAGCTAAAGGCCCTGTGAATCTCAAGATCGATATCTTCTAGAGTCTGCACACTGAAAAGATCGGCATAAATAGCGATCCGTTGGGCCGGGGCGGTCGCTTCCCACTGTTTTGCGATAATATTCTTCAGGAGCGAGGTTTTTCCAAAGTTGCGTGGACCATAAAGTTTGACACAATCGCCTCGCCCAATATGTTCCTCCAGCCGCTTTCTTTCTTTTGTAAAATTGCAAAAATCGCTTTCATCAATGAGGCGATCAAATACGAAATATGATTTAATTTCAGTCACTTATACCACTTCTTTCCAAAAGACCAGTGAGTTCAATAGAGTTGGT
>JBILOD010000053.1:0-11962 GCA_044374645.1 Pseudobdellovibrionaceae bacterium
TTTTCTTGGGCTCACCTCGTTTGCAACTTATTTTCCCTTACGCGAAGACTTTATCAATAAAGCAAAAGATAAATATGCATCTTCACCTGATACAATTCTGTCGAATGGACCTTTTAGATTGGTGAATTGGGTTCATGGTGCGAGTCTTCGACTCGAAAAAAACAAACAGTACTGGAATCAAGCTTCAGTACAAATTGATGCCATTGATGTGCCTTACATCACCCCAGATGCTACGGCTCGCTTTAATCTCTACAAGACTGAAAAAATTGATATGATCCAACAACTCAGTAAGGAGAATATCGCCAATGCTCAAAGAGAGGCTTTTCGATTAAAAAAATATGCCGACGGCAGTTTGTGGTATTTTATGTTCAATTTTCGAGAGGGTAAAATCACTTCCAACAAAAACCTGCGCATGGCCATTCGGTCTGTTCTTAATCGGACGGAATTCATCAGTCGAGCTGTCGGAATACCTGGCACATTGCCTGGTCTCGGTTTGATTCCATCTTGGATGAAGGGAGAGGCTCAGGCGTTCCGTAAGGAGTTTCCGCTTCCTCCGGAGAAGCAGAATATTGCTCTTGCAAAAGAGTACTTGTCTAAGGCGATGAAGGAGCTTGGATTGACATCTCCACCGAGCATTTCCTACCTCACTGATGACACTGAAGGCGCAATAAGAACGGCGGAGTATTTGCAGGGACTATTTAAGACGACTCTTGGTATTGATTTGAAAATTGATAAGCAGATTTTTAAACAACGACTGGCTAAACAAAAATCGGGTGATTTTGAAATTTCAATGGCAGGCTGGGGACCCGATTACAATGATCCCATGACCTTTGCTGATTTGTTCACCTCCTGGAATGGAAATAATACTGGGAAATGGGTGAACAAAAATTTTGATCAACACATTCGAAATGCCATGAATACGGTTGATCAAAAAGTGCGAATGAGTGAAATGGCGGCAGCTGAAAAACTGTTACTTGATGATGTCGCTATTATTCCAACTTATGAACGTACCATTATGTATACCCACCGATCAAAAATTCAGGGGGTGGCTCGACGTCCAGTCGGGTTAGATCCAGATTTCACAGCCGCTAGAATCGAAGAGTAAGAAGAGGGGGATTTGAAGTGTTAGTCTATACATTGAGAAGAATATTAATTGGCCTGATCACAGTGTTTGCAATAGCCACTATCACCTTTTTTGGAATGCATGCGGTCCCAGGTGACCCTCTTCTAAAGGGTAAGGTTGTTAACGAGGTTGTACGCAAAAACTTGGAAGAAAAATATGGGCTTAATAAACCACTTTTAGTTCAGTATAAGACTTTTTTAGTTAATATGCTAAAAGGTGACTTTGGGATCTCATTCTCACAGCAGAATCGATCTGTGAATGATATTATTCGCGATCACTTTCCAGTCTCTGCGGCGCTTGGCGGGCTGGCGATTGTGATTGCTGCCCTGGGTGGAATCATCGGCGGTGCCATCGCGGCAGTAAAAAGAAACCAAATGGCGGATCGCTCAATAATGTCGATGGTTGTGTTGTTTGTGTCCGTGCCAAGCTTTGTTTTTGCTGCCTTTGGACAGGTTCTCATCGCAGAAATTAAGATGAAAACGGGAGTCGAAGTTCTTCCTGTAGCAGGTTGGGGAACCTTAGCTCACATGATTTTACCTAGCTTGGTGCTGGGGCTTGGAACGATGGCTTTTTTGGCGCGGCTCATGCGGTCCTCAATGCTTGAAGTGGTTCATCAGGATTACATTCGAACTGCAAAGGCGAAGGGGGTTTCTACGATGCAGATTTTCCTTAAGCACCAGTTGCGTAATGCCGTCTTGCCGGTCGTGACCTTTTTAGGGCCGGCCGTTGCCGCTATCACTACCGGCGGTTTTGTGGCGGAGATTGTCTTTTCGATCCCAGGTCTTGGCCGTTACTTCGTTCAGGCGGTACAGCAGTTGGATTACACAGTCATAATGGGGCTCACGGTGTTTTATGGCGCTTATCTAGTGCTGGTAGTGATTTTAGTGGATGTCATTTATGGCTTGATTGACCCTCGAATTCGGGTTGCGGGAGCTTAACATGGATACTATTATTATTCCTAAAAAGGAAAAAACATTGGCACGAGAAGCAGAGTTCCCCCAAGAAATATTCGCTAAAGCACAAAAAACTGGAGTTGGTGCACAAGTGGTGCGACCGTCTCTTTCTTACTGGCAGGATGCGTACTTTCGATTTCGTAAGAATAAACAATCGGTATTTGCCTTTGTATTGGCGCTGATTTTGATTGCGTTTTCGTTCTTAGGGCCGTTGGTTTGGAAGGCCGATCCGGCACAACAAGATTCCAGTAAAACCGCACTGGGGCCTAACCTAGGGTTGCCAGCGATTGTGGTTGATGAAGATGTGGTTTTTACGCCATTCATCGTTGCCCCAGAATTGATCGCACAAAATTCTAACACTCAGACCACTGGTCCGTTGGGAGCTGTAACCGGCGTAAAATCGGAAGGGGTCGCGACCACTCAACGGGTGATACTGAAGTGGGATCATGTGCCAGGTGCAACTGGCTATGCCATATACCGTAGCGAGATTGCACCTCGAGGAGAAAGCCTTGGCGTACCAATTGGAGAGGTCGCTGATGGTGCTCAAGTGAGTTATGAAGACACTCAAAGTTTGGAAGCGCGCGAATATCACTATGCCATTGTGGCCAAAGATGCCAACGGTGAGGAGTCGAATCAAGCTGGAAAGTTAGTTGTGAATGTGATGAGTGCCATTACGGTTTCTGCGGCCAACGATCTTGGCTTTCAAGTGAAGGTGGGAGATCAAGTTCAGCTAGGAGCTTCACCCCTAGGAACGGACTCTTTGGGTCGTGATATCCTTGCCCGTTTGATGTCGGGAGGACAAGTATCTTTGTTCATCGGTATCTTCGCGTCTTTGTTATCGGTGCTATTTGGCATTATGTTGGGTGGTGTGTCCGGATTCTTTGGTGGCGCCATCGATACAACTTTAATGCGATTTACAGATCTCATCACCGGTCTTCCATTTTTGTTGTTTATGATCTTGTTGAAAGTGGTTTTGAATGTTGGTCCGGGGGAATCCGGAATTACAGCTCTATTGATCAGTCTGGTGGTGTTGTCGTGGACAGGCGCGGCTCGCTTGGTACGAGGTCAGATTCTTCAATTGCGTAACAGTGAGTTTGTGCAAGCGGCCCGATTGATGGGAGCCAAGCCTGGCTACCTCATTGTTCGTCATATGTTGCCCAATTTAATTGGTGTGATATTAGTGACGCTGACCTTTCAAATTCCATCGGCCATTTTTACGGAAGCTTTTTTATCTTTCATTGGCCTTGGTGTCGCGGCGCCAGCAACCTCTTGGGGAAGTATGTGTAATGATGGTCTACAAAGTTTGTTGACCAGACCTTATGAATTCTTTTCTCCGGCGCTGGTGATCAGCTTGACCGTATTATCTTTTAACTTACTTGGTGACGGGCTCAGAGATGCCCTTGATCCTAAACTCCGTTCCAACGAATAGAAGGGGACCACTATGTCATTGCTAACAATTCGTGATCTCAAAGTTGAGTTTGCTACTTATGGTGGAACTGTTCAGGCTGTTCGAGGTGTGAATCTGGACGTCCATCAGGGCAAGACCCTCGCCATCGTCGGAGAGTCTGGGTGTGGCAAGTCGGTGACCGTACAATCCATTCTCGGGCTCATCCCCTCCCCCCCGGGACGTATTGTTGCTGGATCGGCCCGTTTTAAAGGGGCTGAGATGATTGGTGCTCCCGTGAGTGAGCTTAATAAAATTCGCGGTAAACATATTGCTATGATTTTCCAAGATCCTATGACTTCTCTAAATCCAACGATGACTGTTGGGGACCAGATTATGGAGACTTTGCTGGTCCACAACAGTTTATCGAAGGAAGCTGCAAAATCGCGAGCTATTAAGCTTCTTGAGGATGTGCAGATACCGGATGCTAAGAATCGCGTGAATCATTTTCCATTTCAGTTTTCAGGAGGTATGCGCCAGAGAGTGATGATTGCGATGGCCATTGCTTGCGAACCAGAGCTACTCATTGCCGATGAGCCAACGACAGCCCTTGATGTGACTATTCAGGCCCAAATTCTGAATTTGCTTAAAGAGCTGCAAGTTAAAAATAAAATGGGTTTAGTGATTATTACCCATGATTTGGGAGTGGTAGCCCGCATGGCTGACGATGTGGCGGTGATGTATGCTGGTCAGGTTGTAGAACAAGGCTCGGCCGAAGAAGTATTTTACCGCAGTCGGCATCCCTACACCGTAGGATTGAAGCAAGCGCTGCCATCGGCAACCCCGGAACGCACCAAATTAATATCCATCGAGGGGGCACCTCCGGATTTATTTGCTCCTCCTAAAGGATGCGGGTTTTATGCTCGCTGTCCTAAAGCGATGAAGATTTGCAAAGATTTGAGCCCGCGTGAGTTTAATGAGGGGACCCATATGGGTCGCTGTTGGTTGCATCATGCCCAAGCGCAAGGAGCGGAATTATGAATTCAGAATTAACTCCATTAGTTGAAATTCGAGATCTTAAAAAGCATTTCACAGTCTCTAAAAATAAAACTCTCCATGCGGTCGATGGCATCAACCTCGATATCTTTCCGAATGAGATTTTGGGTCTGGTCGGCGAATCCGGTTGCGGAAAATCAACTCTTGGCCGAACCCTGGCGGGCCTCTATGAAAAAACCGGTGGAGAGGTTGTTTATAACGGCAAAACTCTACCTCAAAATTACAGTGCAAACGATTTCGTGCATTTGTCGCGTGAGATCCAAATGATTTTTCAAGATCCTTATTCGTCTTTGAATCCGCGTATGACAGTCCGGGAGATCATTGCCGAAGGACCACGCCTAACCGGTCTTTGGAAGTCCGATCAAGTTAATCAAAAAGTGCAAGAGTGGTTGGAGCGAGTGGGTTTGGCGGGAGACCATGCGTCTCGTTACCCCCATGAGTTTTCTGGCGGTCAACGTCAGCGAATTGGAATAGCCAGAGCCTTGGCGATGGAGCCGAAGTTTGTGATTTGTGACGAGCCGATTTCAGCCCTCGATGTTTCGATTCAGGCTCAGATCATCAATTTGTTGGCAGAGCTTAAAAACAAATTTGGTTTAACATTGTTGTTTATTGCTCACGATCTCTCGATGGTGCGCTTTGTGAGTAATCGCATGGCTGTCATGTATTTGGGTTCAATCGTTGAATTGGGTGCCAGTGATGATGTCTTTTTCAAACCGCAGCACCCTTACACGCAATTGCTGATTGGTTCGAATCCAGAACCCGATCCGATCAAAGAAAAGCATCGTGCCCATGTGGAGCTTTTTGGTGAAATTCCAACACCCATTAATTTAGGTGTTGGTTGCCGCTTTGCCGGCCGCTGCCCAAAGGCCGCCGACCGGTGTCGGGCTGAAACTCCGCAATTGATTGAAACGAGCCCTAAGCACTTTGTGGCCTGCCACTTTGTTGAAAAATAAACGGACGAGTCTAGAGAGGCATGGTGATTGGCTCCTTATTTCCCAATGACTAGGGAATAGCTCACTGAACGACCTTTTCCTTCGTTGCGTTGAATAATACCTTTCGCTTCTAAATCGGCCAAGTCACGCTTGGCTGATTCGCGGGTCGTCCTGGTGAGGCTGACGTATTTTTTATTGGTCATAGCACCTTGAAATCCGCCGGGCTCACACTCCAGCATTTTTTGAAGGGCCTTTCTCTGCCTCGAATTAAAATTAAAATGAGCATGTCTCTGCCAAAACCTTCCAACCAAATTCGCGCGCTCAATGGATTGAAGCGCTAATTCAATAGCCCTAGTAAAAGTTTGAAGGAACCAAATGATCCAAAGGGTGATATCAAGATCACCTTTTTGAGTGCTTTCGAGAACCATGTAATAGCTCTTACGGTCTATGTTTATTTGGGAAGATAAACTGTAGCAACGTTTTGATGTCGCTTCGTCTTGAGCTAATGCCAAATCAGTGATCGCTCGTGCAACGCGCCCATTGCCGTCATCGAAGGGATGGATACTTACAAACCAGAGATGTGCAATTGCCGCTCTTAGAAGACCATCGACTTTGGGCTTACCATTAAACCATTTTAAAAATGAATCCATCTCCTTTGGGATTTGTTTTGCGGGCGGCGCTTCGTAATGAATTTTTTCGTTTCCAAATCTCCCGGAAATCACTCGCATCGCCTCACTTGATGTTCGCCATTCTCCAACTTGGATTTTTTGAATTCCCGAATATCCTGTTGGAAAGAGGCCGGCTTGCCATCCTAACAATCTCGATTTGTTGAGTTTCTCGGAATAGCCTTGAGTAGCATCTATGAGCATTTCAACAAGGCCATCCACACTTCTTTGTGGGAGCGGAAGTCCTGCGGCAGGTAAACCAAGCCGTTTTGCCACTGAAGATCTTATGGAATCTGGATTGAGTGTTTCCCCTTCAATCGCGGAGGTTTTCAATGCATCCTCGGTGATAAATTCGGCCTGAATATTAAGCCCAACCTCTTTAACCATGGCCAGTAGTTGCCCTTGAATTTTTCGAGATTGGCTAAGATAGGGAAGGACCTTAGAATCATCCCATTTGAAATTGGGCCATTTTTTATTTTTCCAAAAATAGTTCCGTTTCAACCTTCCCCCTTTATTGAAATGACCCAATTAGCAGATTTAATTGGGTCATAAGATGACCCAATTAGCAAGTCTAAATGGGTCAGGTTCGGGTCAAAATAGAACGAACATAAGAATTGGTGGGCATTTTTGTGAATTGGGGGCCTAGGGCAAAAGATCATGTTGCATGAATAATACCTGTTACCAAATTGACTCTCTTTGATACAGGTTTTCGTTCTGAAGGTTTCCTTCTGATGGCTTCATTATACTCATCGTTTAGTTTGTGGAATAAGGTCAGTTTTTCCTGAGTAGCCTAGAAAAATAGCGAGTATTGGATCTCAATACCGCTGCAAATCGTGAGTCTTAGAGCCATTATTGCTCACAAAAGTAGAAATAATAATGGATCCCCCTCCGATTGAAAGAAAAATTACCCCAATTAAAAAAAAATAAAGACGATACTTCGGCTTCAGAGGATAATGGCTCCTCTTGGAGAACAAAATGAGTACTATTGAAGAACGTATAGAGTGTCGTGAGCTATTGAGAAAATTGATGCCTGCGGAAGAAGCGGTGAAATTTATTCATGACAATGCCACGATTGCGATTAGTGGGTTTACGAAGTCGGGTGAGCCTAAGGTATTTATTCCTGCTCTCGGCAAGTACTTCGCGGAGAATCATCCTGAACGTCGAATCACGCTTTTGAGCGGGGCCTCACTTTCAGAGGAGGTCGAAAATCCAATTGCCCCTTTTGTGAGTAAGCGGGCACCTTATATGTCCTCGCCGGAGTCGCGGAAGCGAATCCTCAATCATACGATGGAGTTTAACGACATTCATTTGTCGCAGTTTGCGCGCAACCTAATGTATGGATTTTATGGGGACATAGATTTTGCCGTAGTAGAAGCCTCACGAATTACGAGTACTGGGGGTGTAATCCTGACCTCGTCCGTGGGTGTATCCGGTGAGGCCTTGGTCAAAGCCAAGAAGATCATCATCGAAATCAATACCGCCGGCCCGGATTATACTGGTTTCCATGATATGACACAGCCACGTGTTTATCCGCGAGTTGGTTGGCCGGTACCAGTGACCAATGTTGGCGATCGGGTTGGTTCTTTTCACGTTCCGATAGACCTGAGTAAGGTTGTGGCGGTTGTTGAATCAAAGATTCCTGACTACGGTGTTGCCTTCAAGGAAACTTCTGCCATCGATAAAAAAATTGCGGAAAATGTTGTTGGCTTCCTAATGGATTGTCAGAAAAAATACAATTGGGGGCCAAAAATTCCTCCCATCCAGTCTGGTGTTGGTAATATTGCTAACGCAGTAGTGAGTCAGCTTTATGATTCTCCCTTTCAACGAATTCGTTTTTGGACTGAAGTGTTTCAAGATGGAATGCTTCGCTATGTAGAGAATCCTGACAAATTTGAAGTCGCATCGAGCACCGCAGTTTCATTTTCAAAAGAGTCTTGGTCGAAATTTTATAAAATGTTTGATGAGTGTCGCGATCGTGTGATTTTGCGCCCAACTTGGTTGTCGAATTCTCCTGAGATTATTTCTCGATTGTTTGTTATTGCCATGAACACTCCTGTTGAAGTGGATATATATGGTCACGCCAATTCGACTCACGTCGATGGTTCTAAGATTATTAACGGTTTAGGGGGCAGTGGCGACTTTTTGCGAAATGCTTATATAAGTATGGTTCACACTCCGTCGATTCGCCAACTGGGTGATGGGCGAGTGGTCAGTTGTGTGATGCCTTATGTGCGCCATATTGATCACACTGAGCACGACATCAAGTGTGTCGTGACCGAACACGGTTTGGTATTGAATACCGAGATCCGGTCACCCGCTAAACGTGCAGAGGAAATGATTGAGAAGTGCGCCCATCCATACTTCCGCCCTCTGTTACATGAATACTTGCAGCTGGCTGGAGCAGGTGATGAGCCTCGCATCACGAATTTGGATAAATTGAAACACTGGTGGGAAGAATACGACAACGCTTGCCGCAATTTTAATAAGAAGTAACTTAATCATTCAATAACGAGTGCTCTCTAAACCCTCTCTGACTTTTCCGTAAAGCCTCAAACAAGCGGTGCTCGCCTTCGGCTGCGCTCCGAACTCGTTTTCCGAAAAAGTCAAAATGGGTTTAGAGAGCGCTTACATTCATGATCGCGGGTTGCCTTAGCTTGGAGTGAAGGCAACTCACTTTGAAGAAATTTAGTTATTGGAAAATCTCTAGACAGTGGTACGTCTCAGATTGAGACTGAGTTTTGCCTCCAAAACCCAGTCAAATGTGGCGTCCTAAGAGTGAGTTTAATATTCAATGAGCGTTTTAACTGGTGATCCTTTAAAAGTCATTGAGTTGAGGGCCTTGAGATTTATAAGAACGGCAACATCGATAACTTCATGACCAGCTCTTTCTGCTACCTTAATCGCAGCCTGAAGAGTTCCCCCTGTAGCCAAAACGTCGTCAATGATAACAACACGTTGTTTTCCAAACTGCATTTCAATGGTGGCTTCGCCGTACTCTAGTGCATAACTTTCGGCAACGACGGGTGGTGGTAGTTTTCCGGCTTTACGAATGGGGATAAATCCCTTCTTAAAGTGAGCCGAAAGTAGCATTGCTAAAATAAAACCACGGCTTTCAACACCTGCAAAACAGTCTACATCATCTAGATTAATATTCTTAACAAAGGCCTGTGCGACATATTCGAGGCGCAAAGGATCCGCCAATAGGGGCGAAATATCGCGAAATAAGATGCCGGGTTTCGGAAAATCAGGGATATCTCGAACGTATTTCTTTAAATCCATACAAGGGTCCTCTCGTTCATCTCTGTAATAAGTGACAAAATTCGGCCAGTCAATTTCAATGGTTTAACTGATTCTTAACATAACAACCCGATAGAATCGGGTATAGTGCCCCTGTGGAAAAAGTTGTGGATACATTGGATAGACATAAGATTTTAGTCGTCGAAGATGAACGCGAAATTCGTGACTTGGTTTCATTGATTCTTCTGCGTGCAGGATACACTCTTCGTGCCGTAGAAAGCGCTGAACAGGCGCGAGAATGCTTAAAAACGGAATTCTACGATGTTATCATTTTAGATTGGATGCTCCCGGCAGAAAGTGGAGTCGACCTCCTGAGTGATATTCGCAAAAACGAAGGAGAGATGCGCTCGTCGATTTTATTGATGACCGCGAGGGCAGAACCAGAAGACATTGTCGTTGGACTTGATCGAGGTGCCGATGATTATGTCACCAAGCCTTTCGATGGTAGGGTTCTGGTGGCGAGAATAACAGCCTTGTTGAGGCGTGCGAAAAGTTCGGAGCCAGAGCAAGTAGAGCAACTCAGTTATGGGGATTTATTTATTGATCACGTGAAGATGGAAGTTCTGCTGGGAGGTAAAGAAGTTGACCTTACCACCACAGAGTTCCGGTTATTGTGGGCTTTAGTCTCTAATCCTCATGTTGTGCTTACTAGGGATAGAATTCTCAGTCTGATTCAGGGAACTGAGGTCAATGTCATTGGTCGAACCGTCGATACGCACATGTTTGCCTTACGAAAAAAAATAGCGCCGTGGAGCGATTGCATTCTAACCGTTCGTGGTGTTGGATATCGGTTCACACCGAATTGAGGACCTATGCGCTTTACATTGGTGCGGGGGTTAACCCGCGACAAATTTCACTGGGCTCGATTCCCCTCTCTATTGGGAAATGCTTTTCCTAAAGCGGCCATTGAAATGTTGGACTTGCCGGGAAATGGAGAACATTGTGGGATCACAAGTCCGATTCGCCCCAGAGATTATGTGGAGTTCTTACGTCAGCATTCTGAATTCGTAAGAAAGAAACAGAAAACTACAATAGTGGCCGTTTCACTAGGTGCGATGATCGCCTATGAGTGGACCAAACACTACCCCAATGAAATTGAAGCCCTTGTCTTTTTAAACACGAGTATGAGACCCACGCCGACCTACCGGCGAATGAGACCAGAAGCAATATTGCGATTAGGTGAAATGATTGCAGAGAAAGACTTTGTGGCTCGTGAGCGCAAGGTCCTAGAGCTGACTACGACCTTATTGAGTGACAAGTTAGAAAGTTACGCCGTCGCTTGGGGGGCGCACGCTCAGAAATATCCCACGAAGAAACTGAGTCTGCTCAATCAGCTCTTGGCAGCCGCTCAGATCAGACGCGGAGACACGCCTCCCCCGGTGCCCACTTTGATTTTACGGTCGCTCGAAGATCATATGGTGAATCCCGTCTGTAGCGAAGATATCGCTAGAGCCTGGAAGGTGCCCCTCGAGACTCATTGGGCCGCCGGCCACGATCTGACTCTCGACGCTCCAGAGTGGGTTGTTAAAAAAATAGAGAAGTTTAAAAGCTCGCCGCCAAACAATTAGGTTTTGTTTGATCACGGCTCCAAGTGAAATTCAATTTTTATCTCTAGTTTCAAAATATCATGGGGTCCTTTGAGCTTATTCGCTTGGTTGTTCGCACACGATGAGAGCCATGAAAGCTCCCTAAATCACTAGACCAACGTCTAGGATCATTGAAAAAAAAGATAAAAACATAATTTTCGAATTTTTTACTCAAGAAACACCGATGAAATTACGATCGGTCAAATGAAGTTTTAGCTACATATCAAATGTGTAACCATACTGATGAGGAAGTCATATGAGGCAAAATTTGGGAATCAAAGGGCGAATAGCAGGTCTGTCCATTGGAGGGCTCTTTGTGCTCGGACTCTTTGTTTTTGGCTTTTTCGGAGTTTTATATCATACTCAAAAAAATCTCACGCTCAAAGGCTTTGTCAGTTACGCACAAGCTTTGGAGTTTGCCGTTTCAGCCCAGTTTTATGAACGATATGGAGACGTACAGGCGTTTGCATTAAATCCTGTTTTGCAAAGTCAAAATAAAAATTCGATCGAGGAGGCTCTGAATTCCTATGTCCGGCTTTACGGAATTTATGATCTGATATTGTTTGTTGATCTCAACGGGAACTTTATTGCTTCAAATAACGTGGGGCCCAATGGCAGCAAACTAGATACGAACAAACTCAGTCATGTAAATTTCGCTAATGAAACTTGGTTTAAGGCCGTTGTCGACAATCACATGACGGTCGATGAAAATCGTGGGTATCAGGGGACTCATTTCGAAGGGCCGTTGAACGATTCAAGCTCCGATTTGGTCTATGGTGGAAAATCATGGGTGACGGGTTTTTCGGCCCCGGTGAAAGGACCTGGAGGTAAAATTATTGGAGTCCTTTCGAATCGAGCCAATATGAAATGGGTCGAAGGCGAATACGTTAATAGTTATCTTTCGATGCGCTCGTCAGGTATGGTAAGCCCAGAAATGGCTCTTGTTGACGAAAAAGGTTTGTTTCT
>JBILOD010000476.1:0-3538 GCA_044374645.1 Pseudobdellovibrionaceae bacterium
GAATACTGTGGTCTTTTTGTGTGGGAAAAAGCTAACAGTATTGGAAAAACCAAGCAATGAATATTGCCTTGGCAGCCGATCTCTTGAGAACATTTTTTGGTTGCCAACGACAGTGGGCAGAAGACTTCGCTGGTCAAGTTGGGCATCGTGAGCTAGAGGGGATTGACAAAAGAACTGAGAAGTTGGTGGATCGGATATGTTAGTTTTTTTATTGGCCTCCAATAAAATGACCTGATAAGGATAGGTCAATAATAAGCCTTCATAGCGATTACTAGTGGTTGGGACACTAGGGCTGTTATTAGTGAGTTAGTATGATTTAAATCAATTTTCAGTTTTGGCCACCAGTTATAATGTTGAATTGGGTTGACCTTGATCGACGATGAGTAAAGATGGCAGAAATGAAAAAATGATTGGAAGACCGATTAACTTTCTGGTTCGTTAGTGCTTATGAAAAAATTAACCTCTCGATAGGAGATTCATATGAAATTTTTGGTTCTTTTATTATCGCTCGTTACCGGTACTGCTTTTGCAGCTGGAAATCCAGCTGGAGAAAAGGCTTTTGCCACAAATTGTGCAAGTTGCCATGGTACTGACGGCAAAGCTCAAACAGATATTGGTAAGGCGTTGAAAGCCCGAAATCTAGTGGTGGATGAATTTAAACAGGTGAAAGATAAGAAGAAAGGTGTAACAGAGGCTGATTTGATGGGAACTCTCAAAACAGGAGTTCCCGGCACAGGAATGGCTTCGTTTGCTCACCTTCCTGAAGCTGATCGCAAAGCCATTGCTAAGTACGTTGTTGAACTTCGTAAATCGGCAAAAAAATAAAAATCCTGGCGTTATTAAAAAGCTTGATCGAAGACAGAAGCCCATGAGGATAATGCCTCCTGGGCTTTTTTTATTTGAGTAGCCTTACGCACACTCTTGTCCGCGATTTTTTCTTCAAGTGGAGGAAAGAGCGCCATATTTATATTTGTTGGTTGAAAATGATTTATCTTTGTCTCATCGGTGATAGCGTTCAGAATAGAACCCATAGCAGACTCTCGCGGAGGAAATTCCCAGGTCTTCTGCTTGAGTTTAGCCGTCAAGGATTTGGCAACAAGTAGTCCAATACAAGTTGATTCAAAATAGCCTTCAACACCGGTAATTTGACCGGCAAAGAAGAGGTTAGGGTCTCTTTTTGAAGACATATCTTTATTTAATAGTTTTGGAGAATTGATGAATAAGTTTCGATGAATACTACCCAACTTTAGGAACTCAGCATTTTGCAAACCGGGGATCATGCGGAAAACTTCCTTTTGATCTGCGTAAGCCATGCGGGTTTGAAATCCCACGATATTATAGGCAGTGCCTTCTCTGTTGTCTTGGCGCAATTGAACTGCAGCAAATGGGTACCGACCTGTTTTGGGGTCAGTGAGCCCAACGGGTTTCATTGGGCCGAAACGCAAAGTTTGGTCTCCGCGGGCGACCATAGTTTCGATGGGCATACAGGATTCAAAAAAAGGAGTCTGCTCAAAGTGCTTGGGTTCGATTTTACGGGCATCCTTAATTGCTTGGATAAAAGCAAAATACTGTTCTTTGTTGAGGGGGCAGTTATAATAGTCAGGGGTACCTTTGTCATAGCGATCAGCTTTCCAGGCAATACTGGTATCAATAGAGTCAGCATCAATAATTGGTGCAATGGCATCAAAGAAATAAAGGAACTCCCCACCAAAATGGCTCATCATTGAATGCGATAATGCTTCATGGGTCAGTGGACCAGTGGCAATCACACAAGGGCGAGGGAGTGAGTCAAGGGATTCCACGACCTCGTTGCGAACCTCAATAAGGGGATGTTGCTTAATCCATTCGGTGATCGTTTGAGAAAAAACCTCTCGATCAATGCCCAATGCCTGGCCAGCTGGAACTTGAGCCATTTCGGCGGCCTTTAGTATAAAAGAGTTAAGCTTGCGAGCCTCCCATTTTAGTTCGCCAGGAGCTGAGATTTCGGAGGTTGAGCCAAAGGAGTTTGAGCATACAATTTCAGCAAATTTATTGGTGCGGTGGGCAGGGGTCATGATCTTATCACGCATTTCATAAAGAACTACAGGAATTCCCGCTTGGGCCAATTGAAGAGCACATTCACTGCCGGCTAAGCCGCCACCAACCACTGTCACACGGTTTTTTTCAATATTAAGCATTCGCCTGGCGTACCGAATAAAAGGCTGCCTGTCAAAGATCTCGGTGGTAAGGTACAACCTGCTCTATGTAACAATTGAAATGTTAGCAAATGGCTATTGGAATGGACTTATAGAAATGGATTTTAAACCAAAAAGAAAAGGTGCTGGTAAATTAAATAGTGGTTCCGCCATTATTCAGAACCTTTTTGAAAGCAAGGAAAGCCCTTTGTCGGAGCAGTTTGTGCGCTGGAAGATCTGGTATTCGTGGGCTGAATACGTCGGGACGACGATGGCGAACTGCTGTCTGCCCGTGGGGTACGATAAAGGTACACTGTATATTTGGGTGAAAAATTCGGCGTGGATGCATCATTTGCACTTCCTTAAAGAAACCCTTCAAGAACAGATCAATACTCGATTAGGTAAGCCCTTTGTGAAGCGCATTCGTCTGACCTTGGATCGGAACGAAGTTCCCAATGCCTCAGACCCAGAGTGGCAGGGATTTATTGACAATATTCTAAAGGGTGACCAGTCTTCAAACACTGATGGCGGAACTACCTAGAGTCTGTTCGGAGTTACCGGAAATAGAGTGGCGAAGTTAATTTTTTGAGCTGTTAAGGCGCAATTTAGAGCCTTAGCCAGCAGCTAAGGAGAAAAATTGCAACGACAACAGGCAAAAAAGTAACGAGACAATCTGTTTTCGCTAACTCCGAACAGGCTCTACCTAGCACCTGAGGATTCTATGGAACAATTTCTTGGCGTCATCATGAGTATCATTGTTTTTGGTTCAATGAGCTTTGCTCGTAACCCACGAACTTATTTTAGCAATGATTTTTATGTTAAAACGGTTCTGTCGGACTCTTCGATTCAGAGTCCTTTGACGGCTGGCGAGCCAAAGGAGGCAATCAGTTGCCGAGAACGAATTAAATCGATTCTTTGTATCGTTGAGCCGATAAAGCCAGAGACTGCTGAAATCACCAGAGAGTGTGGGGCTGGTTCGGAAGATTATGCCCATTATTTTGAGGCGCTCTATGATGCTTATCCGCCTGTCCTTCAGAAAATGTTTTGCTCTTTAAAAGTTATCAATATTGAAAAACAATTTTTTGGAACTGCCTACGCTGGACTTGTTAAGGATAAGAACGGCAAAATACTTGGCGCTGAAATGGGAATCCGGAAATCAGTTCTGGATGAGAATTTGAGTCTTGAGGTATGGGCGACCTGGAAGGATCAGTTATCCTTTGGTGGGTCAACTGACTCTTATGCAAGTACTCCTGGGCTCCCTGCGGTCAAAACTTCCACTCCATTCAATGGTGTCAGCGATTTCCTTTACTTTGTTGTCGCTCATGAGTTTGGCCATATGCTGGATTTTTCCAATCACCTGAATC
>JBILOD010000054.1:0-11942 GCA_044374645.1 Pseudobdellovibrionaceae bacterium
CAAAAATCCACTCACTTCCCACGCCAAACTGAAGACCAATCGATTGAACCTCGAACGCCTCCATGTAGGGATAGAGGCCTGTGACTTTGTTCGCTAATGAACTACCGAACTCCAAATTAGTCGCGAGATAAGAGAGTCCACAAAAATAGTTAAAACTGTTCCGTCCGCTGAAGCTCCTCATCATTACAGAAATTCGTTGGTCATTGATAGCTCCTAAATCTGAAACCAATAAGGGAGCAAACTTAGCACTCAAATACTCCAACTCATAGATTCGACCATCATGGTCCCCCATGCCGACACTGACGCCTTTTTTTCCCGGAACCAGCATGTCGATAGGACTGAAGTTCAATGTAAAGAGGGTCTTCATCTTTTGGCGACTTTGCGCTGACGCGCCAAGGGTTGGCGCTTCAATCGCGTCGGGAGTCGATGGAGTGCTTGTGGCGTTTGGAGTGTTTGGAGTGCTCGGAGCGTTGGGAGTTTGTGCCATAGCCCAACTGGCAAACAACATTACCATAACTATCACTGGCCTCATTTCATCCTCCTTGATGATTTCATTCAACACTTGAATGGTGTTACATCCAAGTGTTTTTCAAATTCCGCTGTACTTTTTTAGAACTGGGTCACCACCTATGGGTGGTTTTACCTCTCAATTTGGTAAATCAAACAGTAAAAACTCACAACCTGAGGACGCCTGCAGCTGAAGTTGGGTTTCATTCTGAACGGACAACCCATCACCGGGCACCATGGCCACGGTGTTCACATTCAGTTCACCCTTGATTAAATGCAGATAGTAATTTCGCTTGGCAATGAGCTCCTGGGTTTGAGTTAGAGCATTGGCCGTTATCTGCGCAAAGAGCCTAACATCTTGATGAATCTTCAAGGAGTTATTTTCGCCAGTCGGTGACACCAACAGAGTCAATTCTCCTTTGGCCATTTCTTGCAGAAAGGAACGTTGTTCGTACGAAGGCTCCAAATTAGGAGCCTCCGGCAAAAGCCAAATTTGCACGAGGTGCACAGACGAATCTTTTCGGTGATTGAATTCAGAGTGACGAATTCCTCGTCCCGCTGTCATGCGCTGCACTTCACCCGCACGCAATAACTCTGCATTGCCGAGGGTGTCTTTGTGTTCAAGAACGCCCTCGACCATATACGTGATGATTTCCATGTCCTTGTGACCGTGAGTCGGAAAACCTGTTCCACCCGCAATCCAGTCCTCATTGATCACTCGTAGAACACTGAACCCCATGAACTTTGGATCATAGTAATCAGCAAAGGAAAACGTGTGATAACTGGACAACCAACCATGATCCGCATGGCCTCTCGTTCCGCTGCGACGATGGAAAATCATAGATCCGCCTCTCTGTTCAAAAAACTTTATTGAAAAGTACCAGTTTGCCAATCTTATTTTGACTGACCCATTGAGCCTGTCCTACTTGGACAATACCGATTTATAACTGTCTTTGCGTGTCCAGGCTAAATACAACCCTAAGATGATTATGACCACAGCCATGGCAGTCCCTGCCGGCGCGAGCGCCACATGGAACAAAAAGATTTGTAGCGAAATCGGTGCCAGTAGAATTAGCGCCAGGGGCACAAAGCAATTTGAAAGAAGCAAAAGACCTGCTATCACTTCCGTCGCTTTCAGTAATGGAAAAAAATAGGGAGCTGCCATCAATCCCATCATAAACTTCATGGCTTCATCGGGAAGCGGTGGTTGTGGAATAAATTGTAAAAATCCGTTGAGACCAAAGACAAAAAAGATCAGTCCCAGTAGTATTCGTGCGATCGTTGATGCGTGTTTCATTGTAACCTCCTTAAAGGTGTTTTTGCAGGGAGAGTTCGATAGTCCCTGTTTGACAACTCCGTAAAGCCTCGAACAAGCGGTGCTCACCTCCGGGACATTGTCCCTGCGGCTGCGCTCCGAACTCGTTTTCCGAAGTTGTCAAACAGGGGCTATCGAACGCTTATCTTCTGTTTAGCTCTAGATTCACAGTAAACGCTTTTTCTTTACCTGATTAGATGGTATAATTGAAACTAACTATCCCAATTTTAGGACAATATAATAAATGATTAATATCAATGAGGTTTTATCATTCCTGCAGGTGGTACAATGCGGCAGTTTTCAAGCTGCCGCCAGACAGTTTGGGACTCCAAAATCGACACTCAGCCGCCAAGTGGCTCAACTTGAGATGCGTCTGGGAGTCTCGCTTCTCCATCGGACGACCCGCAAAGTGAGTCTTACCCCAGCTGGTGAAAATCTATTTTCGCGAACGTCAAACATTTTGGATCAAATCACTGAAGCTGAATCTGCTTTGAAGAGTGAGCAGTTTGGTTTATCGGGACGAATTCGCCTCACCGCCCCTGTTGATATGGGGCCGGCCTTGCTTGCAAAAACGATTGTTGATTTCAAGGAACAATTCCCACTCGTTGCATTGGAGTTGATGCTGACCGACCGTGTGGTGGATCTCATCGGCGAACGTTTTGACCTGGCACTCCGCGTGGGAGAACTACCGGATTCAAACTTTAAGTTTAAGAAAGTAACCTCGCATCAAATGGTGCTAACAGCAACACCGTCCTACCTCAACCAACATGGTCGCCCCGAGCATTCTCGAGATCTTCTGAAACACACACTGATCAGTTTTTCACCGGGTCTTCGCTCTGTCCATTGGGACCTCACCAGTGGCAAGACTAAAGTGCGTTTGCCCATTCCTAAACAATATTGTATGTCGAGTTTTGCCATGTGTTTGGAATTAGTAAAAGAGAGTATGGGCATCTCTCTGATGCCTCAGTTTATGCTCAAAAATTCGCTGCTAACAGGAGAACTCGAACACTTGCTACCGGATTGGCATACTCCGACCCACCCCATCAGCTTGGTCTGGCCCCATCAGGAGCACCCACCCGCACGAATCAAAGCGCTGATTGATCATTTAGCGAGAGCCCTCAATCCTTAGTTGGTCTAACTCCCAGACTAACGTTTTAAGCCCAACCCGTTTTAAGCTAAAGAAAGATCGAAACCAATGGTAAGGCCCGTCACTTCCAAGCCCCTGCCGTCTCTTTAGGTTCAAAATTGCCTCTCGGATGAGCCGTTCATTTTGAGTTCATATTTTTCACCGTTAAAAATAATCTGTGCCAAATTTTTCTTACGGATTTGATTCACTAAAACATAAAGACGACTGCAATAAGATTCAGAAATAGCCGTATCACCCCAAAGTTTATAAATCAACTCATCCCGGGTCATCGGCTTCATCTTCAGTAGTTCTATAACCCGAATGGGCAGCGAATTTTGACGTTGGATCGCCTTTGGCCAATGCGCACGGGATAGAGGATGGCCCTCAGGTATTTTGGGAATGAGGCCACTCAGGTAAGTTTTCGCGGCTTGATAGTAAACTGACGCTTTACCACTCTGAACTGGGGCACGGGCAAAATCTCTTCGGGCGCGTTCATGGTTATTGAGTTGCAAATGAATCAGAACCGAGAGATAGAGAGCAATCGATTCATCATCGGCAAAACTGAGGAGCCTATAATTGGCAATCGCTGAATGAATGGCGATTCGCGCCTGGGCGTAATCACCGGAATTGAAAAGTTCAAGAGCTAATCCCCGATAAATATGACCTGCTAAATCATAAAACCGCTGGCGGTGGACTTGCTGCAACAGGATTCGCAACTCACCGGATTGATAGGAAGCTGGTGAACTGGCCAGATACAATCGGCTATTGACGACAGCGCGCACCCCCCGAAACTCATCTCCCAGCCGAAAAAACATCTCTGAGGCCTGTAATTGTAACCGGGCGGCCCCCTCGTAATCACCCAAACGTTGCAACAGATTCGCTTTAACTGCTTTAATATCTACAAAACAAATATCGGTTCTATTTCGAAAACCTTCTTCTAAAACATCCAGCTGTTGAATAAGCGCATCGGGGGATTCTTGCCCGAGAAATATTTTACTTCTGATATGTATGAGTTCTCTTTGTTGTGAATTGAGTTCATTCACTTCGTCCAACTGAAGATTTTGGGAGGCACCGGCTGCGACGATTTTATAGAGATCGACGGATTCAGTGAATCGACCAGGACGCTGAATATATTGCGAAAGCAAATGGAGATCGGATAGCGCTAAGCTCATCGGACACACTCCCTTTCACCAATGGGGCATGATATGATTTCAAAAATAAAATTCTTACTTTCGATAAAGACTCTCTCTAATTCACCGAGATTATCTCGATTAAAGCTATAGAAAGCCCGGTAATCAGAGCGTTTTTGATCTGTGGCTTCAAACCACCAACTTGGATTTCGATCGCTAGAGATTCGACCGAGAGTCAGGGTTTCCCTTGGAGATTCATGGCTTCGAAAGGCCGGCAGATCGAATTCTGAGACCACTATCTTGTCTCCGGTTTTTGACAACTGAAATTCGATAAACGTTTGGGTGTCTCTATCCTCAAATCGAAATTCAATAATGGAGTCGTTGGTATTCTTGACAGCAAATGGAAAGATCGGCGTAAATCCCCAGCGATCCGGTGAGTAGCGTAATTCTTCGAGCTGGCGGGCGAGCTTAAATCTATCGCTACTTTTATAATCCCGAACGATCTTTTCTTCCTCACTATGGAGAATCGAATCGCTATCGCCTAAAGAAATGGCCAACGTGTTATCAAACACCTGAGCATTTCCAATTTTTAATGATCTATTTGAAATCAATTCGGAGGACTTTTTCTCGTAGTAACGAATAAATCTTGGCCGTTTACTCCAGAGCAGACGTCTTTCCTTCAAATAGATGTCGGCCGCCGCTAAGTCTGGTATAAAATAGTTTCCTGTGTCTTTACCGATGCCATTTGCCTCATCGCAATTTAACTGAAACTCCAATAAGCTTGAATTGCAAACCTTATTTCTAAGCAACAATCCCGAAAGCAATGCCGTAGAGGCCAATTGAGGAACGCCCAATGGCGAAATCAGGAATGGAACAGTCATTTCAGTCATAGACCTTTGCCCGTGCGAGTCCGGATTTGGCACCATCAAGGGAGAGCTCTTCACGCGGCTTATTGTGAGTGGCTGGTATTGCCTTGCAATCACTGGATTCTTTATTGCCAACGAATGATGACCGCTCGCAGCCAGTGAACTTAACCCAAAGATGATCGGACTCAATTCAATTTCTAAAAGTGAATCATTTTGATGAGATTGGCTCAACTGATTCTGCGAGAAATCACCCGAGGTTCCACCTTCACCCCCTCCAGAGGTTCCCCCCTCTCCACCTGAGGCTCCCGCAGGTGCATTGGAATTGCGCTCCCTAATTGTCCAAGATTTCACATTCGCGATGAGATCGCCATTGACGCCATCCCATTGACCCACAATCTGATATTTGAATTCATCATTTCGAAATAGCGACTTCTGCAAACGTTTAGCAATATCACGCAATCCAATTCCATAGACCAAGGGTGTGCCATCAAAGTGCGTCACTGTGAGTACCCCTTTGATTTCGCCATCAGCGACTAATGGCAACCCGCTAAAACCAGGACGTCCATACGTGGGCAATACCAAAAGCTCAGCATTTTCAGAGGCAATAATACTATCGCTCTCTTTTTCCTCAATCGGCAGCTTATTAAACGAAGGAATCAAACTGAGTTTTTGATAGCGATCATCACGATTTTTATATATTTTTTCAGGAATTAAAATTCCGTGTGATCGATTGAAACCAAACCAATCCGCCTTTGTACGAAAGCCCTCGGAGCAATTCCAAAACCTGATTTCGCAGAATTCAAGCCATCGAGCTGTATTTTGAATTTCTCTAAAATCCGTGTCGTCACCAATTCGAGGCACCTTTAACAAAACAACATCGCCAATGGGATCATCAGATCCTTCCTTGACGTTGGCCGTAAATTCAATCATTGGCTGTGGGTTCGGTGAAAATGAATCAAAGGCTGATACTTTCGGAATTCGAATCACTGCTGAACCGGAGCCCCGTAGAATATGGGAATTGGTCAAAACATAAATGTCACCATCGACACGACTCAGAACTCCGAACCCGGCAAATTTTGAATGAACCTCGACCACCGGAGAGACCATTGACAGCTCAGACCATTCAGCTAGAGCTTTTTGGCCGCCCATGAATGGAATGACGAACAGGAATGTTATTAGAAATTTCAGAGACATAAGTGTCGCTAGTGCAAACGATATGCCATTGACAGCCAAACCAATCTATAAATATTTGATGTTTATAGATCCCACAACTTAGGATTTCTAAGGCGATTTCTCTGATTTTGGTGTGGTAAAGATCAAATAACTTCAATTTAGATAAAAAGGAGAGACCGCCGATGAAGAGCTTACAAACGGCTAAACAAGCCATGCTTATAATCGCAGGATTATTTGGTAGTGTCAATGGAATGGCTAAAAGCCAAAGTTTGTCACTCAACTCAAATGCCACTGAATCCGAGGTGTTGAATCACTATGGTTTCAATGCTTATGAGTTCTTGCACCCCACAAAAAAAACGTACCAAGGGCGTTATCTGCAGAAGGATGCAGATTTATTGTCTGCCGCTCGCAGCTACTGCACTAGGCATTTTGAGTCCTGTGAAGACTTTAGTGTTTCAGGGGGAAACCTTGTTTCCTATTGGGCCAAACAACCGAAAACCAGCCATTTAATCGATTTAGATCCACCGGCTCGATGGGCATTGTCATGCTCTTGGAAAGACCAAAAAACCAACTTTGAAACTCACAGAAGGATCGAGTCCGATTCACGAAGTAGAACTTCCGCGACCTCTGATTGCGTGGCTGGTGCAAACGGCGAATCATCTTGTGACGCTGATTATGAAAACAGTAATTATTCTCGTTATAGGTTACAAGAACGATCAATACCTGTTGTTCATAAGCTCACCAAACAACAGGTATGCACCCAAATCGTAACCTGCGAATCTGGTTTAGCTGATGAACTGGACCGTTTCTCTCATGAACATGAGATTTTGAGTCACAACAAAATCAATGTTAACCAGTCCAAATTAGGATCAAACCTGAATCAGATTAATGCCAGACTAAATGCCATCAATCGAGCTAAAGCCATTTATTGTGAATGACCTTTAAAAATTATTCTAAACCACTCACCTTAACCTTAACCTCAACGGAGTTTTCTATGAAAAACCTTATTTCAATAAGTTCGCTTTTAGTTCTTTTAGTAGCTCATTTTGCTGAAGTGGCAATGGCTGCATCACCATTGTTTTATCTCAACAAGGGATACTGCATTAGCTCACCTAAATCTTACGATGACGTTGTCTTTCGCAGCAGCGGCCGAAGTTGCACAGCCCAAATCACGATGCAAAGGCAGCTCACCCTCGAGGAATCTCAGAATTTGGCGGAATTTGAAGAAACCACCGAATCGAGCTGGAAAGGCTCTTCCATCTCGAATCGGGATGCCGAATCAATTGAGATGATCACAGCACCAACTGTCGCCTTGCCGTTCCTTACGACTACAGCGAAGCTATTAACGGATGCCGTGGCTGGATTATCCGCTTGTGATCAGGCCCGAATTGCCATTCAGCAACTCTATGACACTGGAAGAATTTGCAAGTGATTGAAGGGCCATAGCCAGTCTTTCATTCAGACTGGCTTTCTTCTTTAACAGAGGGAGTGATTCAATGATCGTACTATTTGACCTAAGAAATCCGATTCTATTTTTTTCCTTTTTTTGGTAATGTTCGGCAGTTTCAATCTTCCTCTCCTAGCTCAAGCCAAAACCGCCTTCACGGGTTCAGATGCCATGACGGCCGATGAAGAGAACAATGTCTTCAGTTCTTCACCTGAATTCTTAAGGGTAACCGGTTGGAATCGCTCAGGGAGCCGGTTGCTGCCCAATATCTATGAAGAGGTATTGTCTAGGTCCGATCTCGAAACCCCGCAGAAACACTTTAAAAAACTCTTTCAGCTCTATCAAACCGATCAAAACTTTCGATGTCGGTTTCCAATCACAAACCTGTATTTCGAAAAAATGTTTGGTCGCATTATACCTGATACGGAGCTCTGTAAACCCTGGGAACAAATTGAATTCTATGATTTCATTCCTCAAAGAGTTCATTCTGTTTCGGTCGTTTGGGTTGATTCGGGATCAGAGGTCTTAAGTCGGTTTGGTCATTTGGCCTTAGGCTTTAATTTTCTACCTGACCGTCATGGCTCTATTGAAGATAAACCGGATGAATTTTCGGCGATCATAAACATCAGCGCTTCACTCACTGGCAAAACGGTCATTCATGGAAATGAACTGGACACTGAATTAAGATCAAAAATTGAAAAGATTAAGACCGACGGAACCCCGTGGACCGCCACAATAATGTTCAAATCTCTTATGGGCACGAACCCTTTGCAAATATCCTTTCAGGACAAGCAAAGTTTTCTGGACGAAAAAGCACAAGAAGATCGAAACTTTCACATCCTTGAACTCAAACTCACCGAAGTTGAAAAAAGAGCTCTGCTCATTGCGATCAATCGGGCGATGACTCATTCTAGTCACTTTGATTATTCGCTTTTTACAAATGGTTGTTCAACCATCATTGCCGATCTATTGAGTCGAATTCATTTCACTCAAACTGAAATTGACGGTCTTCTGCCTTCTTCGGTTTTTGAAAACATCTCCAATCGCCAAACCGAAAATTTGCAATATCCTCCGCAATTTCTATAACCACCAGTAATTTTTTTGACGAAGGCGCTCAATCCTTAATGGGCAAAACGTCCAGGTCTTTTTGGCGAAGCTTTCGCAGACTTTCGGGAATGGCCTTTAGAATGGATTCACCGAGCGATTCAATTAAATCATTTTTATAGTGTTCGCGGCGATAAACCAAACCTATTTCGCGAGCTGGGATCGGTCGCTCAAAGGGAATCAGATGCGAATGCACACCATAGTGATCCGTCGCCAGCTCCGGCAATAAGGTGTAGCCCCCATAGCGATCGACCAAGTTCTTGAGAGTTTCCAAGCTTCCACTTTCAAACTGAAACCGGCGTTTTTGTGATCGTCCTTGCTTTATCGCACAAACATCCAGAACTTGGTGGCGTAAACAATGCCCTTCTTCCAGCAACCAAATATCAGCAAATTTCAATGCTGAGTACTTGATGCGTTTACTTCCTGCCAACTCGTGGTCTTTCTTACACAAAACCGAAAAGGGCTCATAATACAGAGGGTATTCGAAAATTTTTGGCTCTTTAATTGGCGTCGCCAGAATACCTACATCAATTTCATCAGCATTGAGTGCATCAATGATTCGATGGGTCTGCATCTCGAACAATTTCAAATTGAGGTCGGGAAAGATTTTTTCCACCACCGGCAAAATCAACGGCAAAAGATATGGGGCAATGGTGGGTATGACTCCGATCACCAGCTCTCCCTCGACTTTTCCCGTTTGACTCGTTTTGATAATCCCCTGAATTTTTTTGGCTTCGAACAAAACCGTTTGAATCTGCTCAATGACCCGTTTACCAACCTCACTCAGCAAAATCGGTTTTTTACTTCGATCAAAAATCACGACACCCAATTCTTCTTCGAGTTTTTGAATTTGCATACTCAGGGTCGGTTGTGTGACATGACAGGCTTCTGCAGCCTTTGCAAAATGCCCATAACGGTGTACAGCAAGCACATATTCAAGTTGAGTCAAGGAGAAATTTACATTCGATAACATTGATTAAATCTAGCGCCATCCTCAGCTCGAATCAAGGTTTCGTTGTCGTTTTGTACCCGACGAAGCTGTCTTATGAAACTACCCAGTGCCTCATTATTAAACAATTATCATTGACCACCCCCAGCAAAATTAAGCTTTCAGTGTGAAGTTTTCTTAATAGATAAAATCTATTAAAAGAAATATAAAATCGATTTTACTAATTCGCCAAGCTCACCTAATCTGACTTCAAGTTCAACTAACCGCCCAGGATTAAAACACTGGGCCTATTCGGTCGGAGACAATGCCGACAAGAAAGAGAGAAGGAATATGAATACACTTATCAACACTAAACTCCCTGAGTTTAAGGTTCAAGCCTACCAAAATGAGGCCTTTAAAACTGTATCCAGCAATGACCTTATGGGTAAATGGTCGGTTTTGTTTTTCTACCCTGCAGACTTTACTTTTGTTTGCCCAACTGAACTTGGTGATATGGCCGACAAATATGCTGAATTTCAAAAAATGGGAGTTGAGGTGTACTCTGTAAGCACAGACACTCACTTCACACACAAAGCTTGGCACGATGCTTCTGAAACCATCAAAAAAATCAAATACCCAATGTTGGCTGACCCAACTGGTACTTTGACTCGTGCATTTGGTGTTCATATTGAAGAAGCCGGTCTTGCTTACCGTGGTACTTTTTTGATCGATCCAGAAGGTCGCATCAAATTGGCTGAAGTGAACGACAACGGCATCGGCCGTAATGCTGATGAGCTTCTCCGCAAAGTACAAGCGGCTCAGTTTATTGCTAAAAACCCAACTGAAGTTTGTCCTGCAAAATGGCACCCAGGCGAAAAAACGCTTAAGCCAGGTTTGAACCTAGTTGGCAAAATCTAAGAAAACCTTGAACCAAGGTTGCGACAATGCCGTTCAAATGTGAACGGCACTGAAGGTTGCAAGATGGGCTCGATCGATTGTGCATGCTGCCGTCGATCAAGCCCCACCCCCGACACGGATGTTAGGAATTTGGAGGAAAATTATATGTTGGACGCAGAACTCAAAGAACAACTGAAAACGGTTTTTGCCGCTCTCGAAAATAACATTGAACTCGTCTACAACGAAAGTGATCATTCTGATCAATCTGAACTTTTGGACATGCTCAAGGATGTTTGCTCCACCAGTTCAAAACTTTCAATGCGCGCACTTACTGAAAAGAGTGCAACCCCTCAATTCCATTTATTCACGCAAAATAAACCCAATGGAATTTACTTTCGCGGTATTCCGGGCGGCCATGAATTCACTTCTCTGATCGTTGCGATTTTGAATAGTGACAACAAGGGTAAACTTCCCGATGCTATGATTCAAAATCGAATTAAGAATCTCAAAGGCCCCATTGAAATTAAAACTTATATCTCCCTTAGCTGTGAAAACTGCCCGGATGTCGTTCAAGCCTTAAACCAAATGGCAGTGATTCACGGAAACTTTAAACATGAAATGATTGATGGCGCTTACGCGCAAGATGAAGTCAAACAGCTTGGCATTCAAGGTGTCCCCAGTGTGATCGTAAATGGTCAATTGATTCACTCTGGCCGCATCCAGTTTCTCGATCTCCTTAGCAAAGTAGAACAAACTTTTGGCAGTGACTCCTCCCAGTCTCCTCCCGTTGCGCGTGAGTTGGGCCATTTCGATGTGGTGGTCGTTGGCGGAGGGCCCGCGGGTGCCTCAGCGGCGATCTATAGTGTGCGCAAAGGTTTAAAAACCGCCATCATCGCTGAAAAAATTGGGGGCCAAGTTCAAGATACCAAAGGCATCGAAAACCTCATTTCGGTTGTGTACACAGAAGGCCCTCAACTCGCCCATCAGCTGCAGGAACATTTACAGGCTTATCCAGTGGAGATCCTCGAACATCGCCGAGTCAAAACAATCACCAGCGAATCACCTAAACATATTTTATTTGATAGCGGAGAAACCCTCACCAGTAATGCCGTGATCATCGCCACCGGAGCCAAATGGCGCGAGCTGGGAATTCCCGGGGAGAAAGAATACATTGGACGCGGCGTCGCATTCTGCCCTCATTGTGATGGCCCCTATTACAAAGGCAAAAAGGTGGCGGTGGTTGGTGGCGGCAACTCCGGCGTAGAAGCAGCGATTGATTTAGCAGGCATTGTCCGTGAAGTGATTTTATTTGAATTCCAAGATGCCCTCAAGGCAGACCAAGTCTTGGTGGATAAGCTTAAATCACTACCGAATGTTTCCATCGTGACTTCGGCGCGCACCAGTCAAATTATTGGTGATGGACAAAAGGTGAATACCCTTGAGTACGAA
>JBILOD010000169.1:0-7717 GCA_044374645.1 Pseudobdellovibrionaceae bacterium
CCAGCCAATAAAACAGCACCGATCAATAAATCGCTCTCTCGAACGGCTTGTTCAATGTTTTGTGGATTCGAATACAAAGTGCGACAACGCCCATGGAAAATATCATCTAGGTACTCAAGGCGTCCATGATTCACATCAAGAATGGTAACCTCAGCTCCCAGGCCCACTGCCATTTTAGCCGCATTCGTACCAACAACTCCGCCCCCGATGATGCTCACGCGAGCCGGCCGAACTCCCGTCACTCCACCCAGCAAAATTCCTTTACCGCCATGGTCCTTCTGCAAATAAAAGGCCCCAATTTGAGTGGCCATACGACCTGCCACTTCACTCATTGGAGTGAGCAAGGGCAAGCTACCATTATCTAATTGAATGGTTTCATAGGCCACAGCCTTCACTTTTCTTTCACACAAAACTCGGGTGAGTTTAGGCTCCGCCGCTAAATGCAGGTATGTGTACAAGATCTGCTGTTCACGAAGAAGCTCATATTCATCTGGAAGTGGCTCCTTCACTTTCACAATCATGTCCGCTTTTTCATAAACTTCTTTTTTGGTCCCAATAATTTTAGCACCCGCTTTTTCATATTGAGCGTTGGTAATCCCGCTACCTGTGCCCGCCTCATTTTCAACCAAAACGGTGTGCCCTTCTTTTACTAGCTGTTTAACTCCAGCTTCCGTCAGACCAACGCGATTTTCGCTGATTTTGATTTCCTTTGGTACGCCTACAATCATCGTGTTCTCCTTAAGGTTAACTTGTGTCACCTTACAATCATTCCACCAAAACTATTTAAATCATCTGCCAGGGCAATGAATTCGTCATTGCCAACTCATGAGGCTCCGCCATTTCAAAGGGAGCGGTGTTCTCAGGGAGTTGCAAAATTTTTCGTACTAATCGATTCAATAAATCATGGCCGGCTTTATAAAGTATCACATGCCCCATGAGCGGAGCACCTAAGGTTACTAAATCACCCAAGGCGTCGAGAACTTTATGACGAACAAACTCATCCGGAAACCGCAGGCCTTCCTGATTAAGGACTCGTTCATGATCCAAAACGACGGCGTTTTCAAAACTTCCCCCTAGAGCTAAACCCATGGAGCGTAATTTCTCAACGTCTTTCATAAATCCGAAAGTTCTAGCTCCAGCAATTTCTCGCGCAAAAGAGACTTCGTTAATATCAATATCAATAATTTGTTTTCCTATCGCAGGATGATTGAAATCGATGGTGCAAGTGATACGTAGGCCATCGTAGGGAACGACTGTGGCTTCCTTATCACCATCCACAACGTGAATTGGCTCTCTAATATAGATGTATTTCCGCGGTTGATCCTGCTCAATAATTCCTGCCGCTTGAATGGCTTCCAAAAAAGTCAGACTACTCCCATCTACAATGGGGATTTCTGGCCCTTCAATTTCAATAAAGGCATTATCGATGCGTAGAGCTGCAAAAGTGGAAAGACAATGCTCAACTGTAGAAACCGAAAAGTCAGCGGAACCGATGGTCGTGGCATTTGTTGTTGCCTTCACATTTTCAGCAAAAACCCGAATCGACGGCCGACGCACATCTTCCTTTTTAATAATATGAACCCCAATATCCGTGGGTGCTGGACGAAAGGTAAGTCGACAGGGTTTACCAGTGTGAAGACCAATGCCATCGACCGAAGATGAACGTCTCAAAGTCCGTTGCAAAAACATAAAATCCCTTTCGCAATCCTCACTGTTCTATTATTTTCTAGCATCAGGGACAAGCCCAATAGATACTGTAAACATGAAATCACTAAAGACAGTCTGTTTTTTGCTATTTCTGTGCACAATTGGATGCGCCACGTCCTCATCGGAAACCGCTCCACGCGGCTCCGCGGCAGCCCACCCAGCAGCCTATTCACAGGATCACTTTACCTTTAACAAACCACGCAAAGAACGCAGCGCCAATGAATTTGATTTCTATTATAAGCACTGTAGCGTCGACGAACGTAAACCCTTTCCCACCGGAGCTATCTGGCAATGCACAGCACCTTAGCCTTTAAAACACTTTTTGTGGTTCCGCTCTTTCTGGCGTTTTTCCCGTTTGGCACTAAAGCCTTCGGCGCTTCCTCTGGGCCTGGAACTGAATGGTCACAGAAAGTAGAAAAAAAGGCGGCACAACGCTGGACCCTTCAGGAATGGTTACAACAAAAGGAACGCAATCGTTGGATGGATCAATGGCTTATGATGCATACACCAACTCCCTATGAATTTGCCCTTGAAGTCAAATCTCTGAGTTACACGCTCACCTCAGACGCTGTCCACCCTCAACACCGCACCGTGAGTGGTTCCTTTACGGCCTACGCTACTATGGTGGGATTGGAGTTTCAGAATAATAACAATGCCTCAGAAGGAATCATCGATAATACCGGACTTTTTCACATTCGGATACTCGGTGCAGCCGATCAGGGCTCTCACCTTACCTTAAGCTTCGGCCAGCAAACCCGGCACTTCAATAATCTTAATCTGCCCCTTCGATCGCAGTATCTAGGACAAACCGACTTAACTTTATACTTTAACAATCATGTTGGACTGAAGGCTCTTCATAAAAGTTTCTACCCACTCACTAATGATGTTAATTATGGTGATGTCACGGGATACTGGCAAAGTGTTGATATCTTTATCGACTTTGCAGCGCTTCGGATTTTTGGTGGTGCCTATCGAGAAAAGGAAACACAAACCCTGAATGGAGCTACTCAAATTCGGACCATCGAAGGGGCGCAGGGCGGCCTGCGCCTTTACTTTTAATCCATCGACTTACTGGCTTATATAGTTGCCCACTACCAACTTTTGATTTCTCGAGATTGCATCTTTTGAAATTCACCCAATCCATTCACGAAAAACTGTTCTTGAACTTCGTGATGGTTAAGTGAGGTATCGACGGACCATTTGATGTTCATTTGCATTCCCGCAATTGGATTCTCTCGTGATCCCATATTGAAAACACTTGGAACACTGCCTTCGACGTTAAACTTGTATCCCCAGGCTACATAGATTTCAGCAGGGCTAATCGTTGCCTGTGTGATGTAGTGCCCTTGTCCTTTGTACTGCCCGCCGGCGATGTAAGACACACGATAAACAAACTCGACGACCTTGCCGCCCAGTTTGTTTTCATAAGTGATTCTCCATGATTTGCTTTGGGGAGCCTGCCAGCTTTCTAGATCATACCAACACTGAATGCCTGCAGGTAGAGCATGAGCAACATCAGTTTTCACGTTAAACACAGGTTTACCAGCTTCTACTAGGGACCAGATTTTCTTACCGATATTAATGATTTTATCGATGATCACTGAAATATTGTCTAAATCGCCACCCACATCGCTTGGAGACGCAGCACCACCAGATTGGCAATTCCCCATGACCGGTTTTGTGTTTTGATCAAAAGTTTCTACGACTGGAGCCACTTTCACATTAGCGATCTCATAGTAAAGTTCGGATGAATCCGCCGCCATGCCTGCTGCACTATAAAGCAACCCTACCAACATCAATCCTGAAGCCTGTAACAAGAACTTTTTCATAATCCCTCCTCTATTTTTCGAGACGATCCTCAGCGCTGAGTTTTGCTTTGTCAAAAAGAATGCGCTTTGTTAGAAATCACCGATCATTTCGTTATCAGTATGTTTTGGGTCAGTCGGAAAGGGATTTTGTGGAAGTTTGGCAAAAGGAACTCCAGGATGGATTTCGCAACGTAGAATCCTTGCTCCATTATTTGGGGATCCCTCTTCATTCAGAACCGGTTCAAACTGAACTTATTGATATCAACCCAGAGTTTTCAGTCCGTGTCCCTTTAACATTCGCAAATCGCATGAAAAAAGGTGATCTTAGAGATCCTTTATTGCTACAGGTTTTGCCATTACAAGAAGAAAGATTCACATTCATGGGATTTGCCGAAGATGCGGTCGGTGACCTTAATGCTGTTAAACAAAAAGGATTAATACAAAAATACCAGGGACGAGTATTATTGATAATGACTGGAGCTTGTGCCGTCCATTGTCGCTATTGCTTTCGCCGGCACTTTCCCTATAGCGACCAAACCATGAGTTTTAGCACTCAACAGCAATTATTGAGCACTCTGGCCAACGACCCCAGCATTGAAGAAGTAATTTTCAGTGGTGGCGACCCATTACTCTTAACAAACACGAGTCTTTTTGAATGGTCGCACCAACTTAGCAAAATCCCATCGGCGCTTTCACACTCGCTTACCCTCAGTTTTACCTTCAAGAATTGATGATGGTCTCTTAGACGCTCTCGCTTCATTTCAATCCGAGGAACGTCAGGTCACCTTGGTGACTCACATCAATCATCCAAACGAAATTAATGCCGAAGTTCGTGCTGCACTGACTTCAATGCGCGATCGTCAGATGACTCTTTTGAATCAGTCGGTTTTACTGAAGGGAATCAATGACAGCGCTTCCACATTAAAATTGTTGAGCGAAAAGCTCTTTGCGGGAGGCGTTCTCCCCTATTACCTCCATTTGCTCGATCGCACCAAAGGGACACAGCATTTCGAAGTTCCCGATGAACGTGCCCGCCAAATTTATCGTGAGCTTTCATCGACTATGCCAGGGTACCTCGTCCCTAAGATGGTCCGTGAAATTGCTGGTGAGCCTCACAAAGTGATCTTCGGCCACCACTCCTGACACAAATTTGAAAAAAGACAGAGAGAGAAGGCGATAGCGAATCTTAACCCATGCAAACGAAAAAGCGGGGTACCGTTGAACTCTTGGACCTCAAATTTAACACATCTATGGATAGCAGCAGTAAACCCGACATTGATCAGCATCACTTCCAGCTGTGTCCATCCAATTACAATCAATACCAGCGACATACTTTCCCTGCGGACAAAGTGATGGTCCTGGGTTAGAACTGGTATTGTTGGTTCCAGAGAACGCAGACCAGGTACAGTTATTCTGTTCAAGGGACTGTGCTGACATACATCCTGTAATAGTCGATTGAGAAGGGACCGTCGTGTTCGCTGTGATCCTAACAGGAATAACTATGGGACGAAGCGCTCTGACGAGTTTTTCGTTATCAAACGAGATGATCCAATCAGCCGTATAGTTACTTCCTGATCCAACAAAATTGGTAAGCTGAATACCACCAACATTTTGATCTAAAATCCACAAATTTTCAGAATCTGGAGATGCTTTTGAGCCGGCACTTGCAACGACAGGACCGAGTCCAGCAGCAGCGCTGTAACTAGAATGAATAGCAGGTATTGAAATCGATGAAGCACTCAGACTCGAAGTGTCCGTGGCATCAAATGTCTTAACGGTAGGATTGTTAACTTCAAAGAGGCAGACGGAACCATCTGCAAGTGCTGAAATCAACAGGTTCTTTAAACTCAAGGCAGCTAGTTTATCACCTAAGAAACGGGTCTCTCGGTTATGAGTAGAAATCATCGAAGCCATGGCCAGGGCAAGAATGGCCACGATCCCAACGGCAATCAGAGTCCCTGTCAGGGTTTGCCCGCGCTCGCTGAGTTGCTTATTAAATTCTGGTTTCATCAATTTATATAACGGAATTTTTTTTAGAAACTTGAGAACAAAGCGCAGCGGTCTTATCGAGTTCGATTGGATTTGTCGTACTTAGGGCTTGAAAGTATTGATTTTAAAAGAAAGTTCCTGTTTTTGCTGGTATATTAGTTTTATTGATAAACAAAGAAACCAAACAAAAACAGGAGGTTGTGATGCGTCTTAATTTAATACAATGACAGCGCGATTACAAAAAATATGTTCCTCTTGACCTCATTGATCCCTTCATCTGTTTGATCCTGATCCGTTGGGTGCTTGAATTAGGGTGACAGTCAGCTAAAGTTGAACTTCAAGTAAACAAAATCCAGTAAACAACGATTCTTCGTCGCTTGGAAATTTTCATACGGAACCGCTGAGTTTCCTAATTACGCCCCAACATAGCCGCATAAAACCCATCCCAATCATTATCTTGGGGCAAAAAGGTTTTTTGTTTTACCAACTTGAAGTCTTTATTGGTTTCTAAAAACGTCGCAATTTGTTTTTCATTTTCTGAGGGAAAAATACTACAGGTCGAATAAACCATTTTGCCGCCCGGCTTTAGGAGGCGCGAATAAGACTGCAATAATTCCTGCTGAAGCTCATTGAGGCGTGCCAACTCTTCTTCTGATAATTTCCATTTGCTATCGGGATTACGACGTAAAACTCCTATCCCAGAGCAGGGAACATCGAGGAGCAAGCGGTCCGCCGTTTCTGATAAACGTTTGATGGTTTTTTGCCCGTCAATGACTTTAACCTCGATAATATCCACACCACCCCGTGAAGCGCGAGTGCGTAACTCTTTGAGTTTCCACTCATGAATGTCCATGGAGATGATTTTACCTTTATTCTTCATCAAAGCGGCCAAGTGTAAGCTCTTGCCTCCAGCCCCCGCACAAGCATCAATCACGCGCATTCCTGGGGCAACCTCAAGAAAAGGTGCCACATGCTGCGAAGACCAGTCTTGCACTTCAAATAAACCTTGGTGGAAAGCTTTAGTGACGAAGACATTTTTGCGTTCATCCAGCACAACAGCTTCGGGCTGATCTTCAGATACCAACTGAGCTGACACACCTTCATCCTGAAGCACTTTAACTAATTCTACCGCTGTGGTTTTCAAGGTGTTCGTGCGCAAGTAAACTCGCGCTGGCTTATTCAAATAAGGAAGCGCCTCAGTCCAACGCTGACCCAACTCTTGAATTCCACGCTCTTGAAGCCAATCCGGGATAGAATAAGCAATTTCAGAAGGAGGGTCTTGATTCAGGCGCTCCTGCAATTGAAACATATCGACCTTATTATTAAACCCTTCAGGGGCCTCACCGTGGTGCCAGGCCCACCATGTGGCCCACAAGGCTTTAAGGGAAGACAACTCTAAATGTTCTTCTTCATCTCGCAACCACCACAAATAACGCCACCACCGCACGATTTCATAAACGGCTTCGGCAAAAAAACGGCGATCCCGAGATCCCCATTTGCGCTGATTTTTTAGGTAATATTCAATGACTTTATCGGCATGCCGACCGGTCTCGAAGATATCCTGAAGAGCCTTAGCAATCGCCTCGACGAGCAATCCGTGGATTTTCGCCGGTTCTTTATTTCTGAAATTTTCACTCAAAGTCTAAACACCGCCCCGGCCGTCAAAAATTGGCTGGTAAACTGTCCATCCGATAAGACATGTATATGATCTTTAATTCCGCTTTCGATAAAAAAGCCGCTGCTTTTCCATATATCGTTCCATCGAACCCCAAAGATCAACTGATAATCCAGACTAAGGTTAGATTCTTTGGCCATTTGGCTTAAAAAGATTCCTGGACCAGCTCCTAAACCAAAATAAATAGGAAAATTAGTGGCAGCATCAGGAAAAGTTAACAATGGCAAAAAGCTAATTTTGATCGGTTTTTGGTTTTCGATCTCATACTGTAGGTAATCCACCCGGAGATTGAGATCCATTGTTTGGGTCCACTCGCCAATTTTGTAGGTGACACCAGTGGTTTGCATTCCCGCCCGTTCGGCCGAAGCGTTCCCTCCCCATTGGTAGGCCTTAGAGCGAAGGTAGCCTCCAACATGGAGACTTAAAAGTCTAGTGTTCACAACGCTGCTCGCCTGGGCGTCCTTTACAAAGTACTTTTGCGCTGCCGCTCGCCCTACCGACGTGCCTTTTTCAATGGCCTGGCTGGAAGGAACCGGAA